>JAUVIJ010000169.1 GCA_030592835.1 Candidatus Cloacimonadota bacterium
AGATGCGTGCTGCCGATTATGATGACTGGGTAACCGAAGTTGAAGACAAGGGTAGAAAATTTCATGGTTTGAACGGTGATATCCTGGTTTGGAATCCTGTTACCAAAAGACGTCATGAACTAACTTCTATGGGAATCAGGGTAACAAAGGATACTCTCAAAATTCAATTGAAGATCTCTGGACAGGAAGATTTTCTGAAATTGCCCTATCACCAGGCAATCCTCAATGATGAGATCCCTCTATCAATCGGTGGTGGCATCGGTCAAGCCAGAACCTATATGTACCTCTTGCGTACTGCTCATCTCGGTGAAGTAACTGTAACTATCTGGCCAAAAATACTCAAAGATATCTGTGCTAAGAAAAATATCTTCGTACTTGAATAAATTAATTCGCTAACAAAAAAACCTTCCGGAACTAACAATTCCGGAAGGTTTTTCTTTTGACACTGTACCAATATTATACCTTCCTATTTTTATCTTACAGCATATTCATCATAAGAAAAATCGGAAGGTTAATTTTATGCATTTATTAACCGATAGATAAAAACTGTCGAACGCTTCACTGATCAATGCTTGAGGAACATAGCCCAAAACTTAGATTGCGCAAATAGGTCTGGATATTTTTCTTGGGAACACTGGAATCTTTCAGTATTACGAAGACAAGAGTGATATACATCACCCTACAACTTTGTAACGAGAAGGAAAATGACTTTCTGGGATTAATGGTTTCAGAAGATTTTTTTTTAACCCCACCAATATTATACCTTCCCATTTTTATTTTACAGCATATTCATCATAAGAAAAATCAGAAGGTTGTAAGGGAGGAGATGCATGTATCAGCAGTGCAACTTGACAAATAACATCGGTATTATATAGAATCCTGTCCAGGAGTTTAACGATTACAGATGAGAGAAGATAAATATTTCAGCATTTTAAATAATAATGTCTTGAAGAAATTTTTATCCTATTTCAGGATATCTGCAAATGAGATTTCCAAAACTGAGCTACTTAATAAGCTTTGTCTTGCATTTTCCTTTATCCCTTACGAAAATTTAACCAAGATCATCAAAGCCGATCAGGTTATCAGTCCGGCAACAGCCAAGAGGGGACCTGATGAAGTGATCAGGGAGTTCCTGGAATCCGGAACCGGAGGCACTTGTTTTTCCCTGACAGCAACATTTACTGCTATCCTCAATAAACTGGGGTTCACTTGTTTTCCCATTCTGGCAGACCGTCATTATGGACCCGATACTCATTGTGCCCTTGTTATCAAAGATAATTCCCAAAATCTTCTTTTAGATCCCGGATTTCTCATTTACAGACCGGTTCCAATTCCCTCGCTGGATTCAGTTTCTTATGACAACGGACATAATAAAATCCGTTTACTCGCACATCCCGGAGGACAGAGAGTTGAATTACTGACCGAAACCAGAGGTAATATTAGATCAAGATTGACCTATAAAATGCAACCTGTTGATTATAATGACTTCATTACAGCCTGGGAAAGAACTTTCAGTTGGGAGATGATGAATTATCCTGTGCTGACATCACTATCTAAAGGCAAACACCTCTATCTGCAGGACAACATCATCCGAACTCGTGATCATGACCAGACAACCAAAGAAATACTGAAAATTGAAGGATCGATCGATACTATTAATATCCTTTTTGGATTGAACAGAGAAGTAATAAAAAGAGCATTGAGGGTGATTTCCTATGGCAAATATCAGTGAACCAATACCGGTTAAATATTTTGTCGCTATCCTTTATAAAGATTCTGAATATCTTCTACAAGCACAAGAAAAGCTGACCAAGTTTTTGGGAAAACTCGATTTTGAAGGAGAGGATCATAATTTTGATATTACCGGATACTATGAATCTGAAATGGGCTCACCGCTCCTGCGAAGGATCATTACTTTTAAAAGACTCAGATCACCACAGGATTTATCAGAAATGAAGATCAAGTGTAATGATGTTGAAAACGGAATGTCGGTTTCCGGTAACAGAACCGTTAATCTCGATGTTGGTTATCTTGATCACAATAAGATCATCCTGGCTTCAGCAAAAGCTGCCGGTCAGAAGATCTATCTAAAAAAAGGTATTTATGCCGATCTTGTCGGTAGGTACAAAAAGGGACGTTACCAACCTTTCGAATGGAGTTTCCCGGACTTTAAAGCCGGATATTACGACCAAGAATTAAATATTATTCGCAGCAATTATCTTACCCAAAATAAAGAAAATTCTTAAAGTTGACGATCCCCGTGGCAAGCCAAGGAGTATTTAGCCAACTTTATTTCAGCAAGCTGAAACACGAATTTTCATTTATTAACCCCTCTGCCAGCCAACGACTGGCATCTTCCCTAATTTCGGGGAGAAAATATGGGAACCCCGACGCAGAGCATCGAGGAATTCTTTAGATTAAAAGTTGGAAAAGAATTTTCTGAAATTAAGCGAATGTTGCTGTTGAAATAAGAAGAGATGCAGCTAACTTGGCGTCAGCGGGATTATTTCTTAGTTCATAAAATTATAAGTTTTGGTTGTTTTTTGTTATGTACACTTGAATCGTTCTCTGAACGATTCCTGCTGCAAAGCAGCTTGGTTAATGTTAACCGGGAAAATGTGATTTTGGATCTAATGGAAAAATTAGGTTGCTAAAATGGCATCTAACTATTTATGTGATTTTCATTTAAGTGCACTTTTTTATGTAATGGAGTAACAATGTCCAATAAACACTGTCCCAGATGTAGCTCAAATCATACCAAAAAAATGGAGAAAAAATGAAAAGATTGATCTTATTATTAATTGTTTTTTGTACACAATTAGTTTTTAGTAATTCACCTACAGATATAACAATTTCTGAAAGTGATAATAACATTATTATATCGTGGTCATATTCTACCAGTGCAGATATGTATTACATTTACCGTTCAACATATACCTATAGCGGTTTTGTAAGAATTAATGGTACACCCGCTACATTTTATATTGATATTGGTGACTGTAATGAAATAATGTACTATTATTATGTAACTGCAGAAACTGGTGTAAGTAATGACTTTGAATGGTGCGATATTTCAGCAGGAGATTATACTTACGGGAACCCGCCACAAACTCTAAATATAGATTATTATTACCAAATTATGAAATACCAGGTAACCAACCAGCAGTATGTGGATTATTTAGAGGAAGCATTGAATGCAGGTGATATAACCGTAACCACTTCCACAGTGCAGGGGTATTATACCGGTGATGAACATTGGAGTGCAGGAAATTATGAATTTCTTGATCTCGATGACAACAATTGTCGCATAGACTGGACAGGTAGCGAATTTACCATAGTTTCCGGTTATGAAGACCACCCTGCTACAGATGTTACCTGGTTTGGTTCCTGGGCTTTTGCCGAGCATTACGGCTTGAGTTTACCAACTGAGCAGGAATGGGAAAAGGCAGCGAGAGAAAATACAGGATACACTTACCCTTGGGGAAACACCATCGATGGCAGCAGAGCTAATTATTATAATAGCGGCGATCCTTTTGATAATGGAACTACACCCATAGGATATTACAACGGCGAGAACCACAGCGGTTTCCAAACTACAGACAGTCCTTCTCCATTCGGTGTTTATGATATGGCTGGTAATGTCTGGGATTGGACGAATAACTTCTGGAGTGATACTTCTCCCGACCGTGTTATACGCGGTGGTAGTTGGCTCAACGGCACAAGTAGCATGCGAACCTGGGGACGCAATTACAACGTTCCGACTTTCGGTGGTAGTCATACCGGTTTTCGTTGTATTCGTCCTTAAGCACCCCAGTGAAATATGCTTCGAAATTTTATGGGTTATACTTTCGTTACTCTTTACTTTTTAAAAATCTTTTACCCTTTTTGTTAAAAAAAAAATGAAGGCCGATTTTTTTCTTAATTACTTCTGAATTTCTTCAACTTCTTAGACATAGGGAAAATTAAAAAATATATTGTCTAATCCGTATGATTAATTATTGAAGTTAAAAGCCCTTAACAGGCATATCCCACAATAAGCAAGAAGAAAAACACGAAGAATCATGGCTTTCTGACGTGTCACGCCGGCATTATACGAAATATAAAGGAAGACTTATGAAAGAAACAAAAAGAGAATTAAAACTATTTTTACTTTTAACGTTCATTTTCACTTATGGACTTGGCATTATTGCACTAATTAAGGGCGGTCTTGAAAGTTTTCCTATTGCAAGATACTCAATGTATTTACCTACTGTTATTATTATAATCCTTTATCTGTTTATTTTGAAAAAACCAATTTTTAAAAAAAATGGCCTCGGATTAAAATTTAAAGGCTGGAGATATTGGTTTATTGCACCAATTACAATATTTGGAATAACAAGTCTGACTTTTCTGATCTCTTATGTTTTATCACCCGAATTATTACTTGATAAACATAAAATTATTGAGAGTGCAAATAATTTTTCTGATTTCGGCAA
>JAUVIJ010000174.1 GCA_030592835.1 Candidatus Cloacimonadota bacterium
AGGATTCTCAGATCATCCAGTTCACAGTTATTGTATGCGTTTGTTATCAACAACCAGAAACTTTTAACCTCATCGGAAAAATTATCATTCTGATCCGGGTGGAATCTTTTCGCCAGTTGTCGGTAAATCTTCTTCAATTCAACTGTTTTTTCCTCGGGTATTTCCCGGGGAGTTTTCAATAATTTATCGGAATTGAAATTCTTAAATCCGTTCAAAGCTTTAATCGATTTTTTCAGGATCTGCATGAGTGAATTTCTGATGGTTTCTTCTACATCATTACAGGTAGGTTCGAGGAGGATCATCGGTCTTTTCCAACCCAGCATTTCGTAGACGGCATCCTCACCAACATGTTTATTGGATTCAGCCCCGATCAGCTTTCCATAGAGAAAATAAATTCTGCCCACATTCTGCTCAGCTTTTACATATATTGTATAGGTCATCTTGGAGGTAGAGATCAACTGCATCAGAGAGGATAATGAAATCCCTGAGTATATATCCTGATCCGGATTAAGAAGTTGTACGATCAATAATTCTACAATGCTTTTTTTGATCGCTTCCAGGCTGAAAGGTCTTTCAATATAATGAGAAACCCCGTCCTGCTCGATCATGTTGTTCATGGGTATTGGAGAAATATCAGCCATTATTATGATCGGAGTTGTGGGAAAATGAGTATTCATATAAATGACAAGATCAAAACCATTGATCTTAGGCATATTCAAATCGGTTACAACTATATCGATTGGATACCGACCCAGCATTTTAATTGCCTGCTGTCCATTTGTACAAGTATAAACTTCAAGTTCAAAGAACCCATTGGGTATATTTTTTCCCAACCGGTCAAGAAAGGTTATGTCTTCATTGATGATAAGTTGCTCCTGCATCGTGTTTAAAAACAACTCATCATTTTTAACTATTAATACGTTTTGCATAAACCTTCAATAAATCAATAAAATAATTTTAGTGCACTTTTCTTTATACCCAAACAGATTACAAAAAATATATTAATAAAAAAGAAGCAAGTAATTTTCTAATCTTTACTTTCAGATATAAGAATTTGTATTTACCTAAGTTCTCAATCTACATGCAATTAAATTCATATTTCACTTGCATATTTCCGGATCATGAATATCCTATAAAAATTATAGTTATTCTTTCATAATAAGATATTGTAGTATTATTTATTTGACTACGAATCAATATTTAATGATACTTACTCTTAAAAATAAATAAGATGATCTTAATAAGATCAATTTGCAAAGGCTGAAATTATTATGAGCACTAAGAAAGTTTTGATCGTAGAAGATGAAGCAATTATAGCTAAAGACATTCAGATGAAGCTTGAAAATATAGGTTACGAGCTTTCAGAAATCGTATATACGGGTGAAGATGCAATTACTAAAGCTCTCTCAATGAAACCTGATTTAATACTGATGGATATAAATCTGGGAGAAAAAATTGATGGCATAGAAACAGCTAGTGTGATCAGGTCCCATTTCGATGTTCCAATTATTTATCTTACATCCTACTCTGACGAAACCACTCTGCAGAGAGCAAAGACAACAAATCCTTTAGGATATATTATTAAGCCATTTGATGGCGCCGGTTTACAAACCTCGATCGAATTAGCTTTTTATAAACACGAGATCGATATGAAATTGAGTGAAAGTGAAAAAAAATACAGGACTCTATTTGAAAATGCCCAGGTTGGGATCATTCGATTTAATTTTGATGATGGCAACATAACAGATGTTAATCAAAGGTTTGTAGATATTCTGGGGCTGGAAGATAGAGCTGAACTAATAGATACCAATTTTTTTGACCTTGTTCTTTCAGATATTAATATTAATAAATTGATCTCTGAATTAAAAAAAGTTAAATTCCTGAATCATTACGAGTTGAGAATACTAAGGGCTAATGGTGTTAAAGGATGGCTCGAAGGATCTTCCTGGTACAGAGATGAGAATGGAATTGTTGAAAACATTTTTATCGATATAACAGAGAAAAAACTGATCGAAGAAAAATTGCACCAGACTCAGAAAATGGAAACTGTAGGACAGATTGCTGCCGGAATCGCCCATGAAATCAACACTCCTCTTGCAGTTGTTTCAACTAGGCTAGAAATACTGAAAGAAGATCTTGAAAATTTCAATAATCCGGACTCTATTAAACAGATCGAAAATATCAATAAAAATATTTATCGAATTTCCGGAATTATTGAAAAACTTCTGGGATTTTCGAGGATATCCGAATCAGAAAAATCAAGTTCCCAAGTTAACAATATTCTCAATGATGTTCTATTTTTTGTAAATACTAAAGCTAAAAAATTAGGGATTACTATTGAACTGGACTACTGTAAAGATCTGCCTGAGATGTTATTATATAAGAATAAACTGGAACAAGTGTTCTTGAATATTATAATGAATTCTTTCGATGCTATGCCGGATGGTGGTAAATTATATATTAGTACAAAATATGTGGATCTCAGTGATCAGAATCTGATTCAGATAATCTTTCGTGATAATGGAACAGGGATGACCAAGGAAACACTTAACAAAATCTTTGAACCATTTTTTACAACAAAACCCTCCGGTTCTGGTACTGGATTAGGAATGTATGTTAGTTATGGACTGATCAAAGAACATAATGGTAATATGATTGTAGAAAGTATTGAGAATAAGGGTTCAGAGGTTTCTATACTTCTGCCTGTTCAATAAAAGGAGTTCTGTATGTCCAATATTTTCAGGATATTAATTGTAGATGATGAAATTGATATGAGAGAAAGTTTACAAGAACTACTTACCCGTGAGGGATATTTCATAGATGAAGTTGCAAATGGAAAAAATGCATTAGAAAAATACAGTAAAAACAAATATGATCTGGTCATATCGGATATCATCATGCCGGAAATGGATGGAATTGAACTACTGAAGAATCTCAAAGATATCGATCCTGAAGTAATTGTAATTCTGATTACCGGATACTCTTCCATTCAAGGTGCGATCAACGCAATTAAACTCGGTGCTGAGGATTACTTTACCAAACCCTTCAAAGCAGTAGAAATTAAGAAAGTGATCAGAAGAATTTACGAAAATAAAAACTTAACCCAAAGAAATGAACTATTGACACAGCAGATCATGCGTAGTGATTTTCCCGAAATTATTGGCAAATCCAGGGTGATCAGAAATCTCAAGAAGGATATCAACACAGTCGCCGATTCTAATGTTACGGTCCTGATAACCGGAGAAAGTGGAACAGGAAAAGAACTCGTAGCCAGGGCTTTGCATCAGACAAGTCTCCGAAAAAATACCCCTTTTGTTCCAATTAATTGTGCTGCTGTTCCTAATGATCTTCTGGAAAGTGAATTCTTTGGTCATGAAAAAGGAGCTTTTTCGGGCGCTTTAAAGCGAAAATACGGTATCTTTGAAGTTGCTGAAAATGGTACTCTGTTCCTCGATGAAATAGGTGAAATGCCTTATGCCCTGCAAGCAAAATTACTGCGGACAGTGGAGACAAAAAAGATCCGCAGAATCGGCGGGACCGAACAGATCTATATCGATCTCAGATTGATCTGTTCCACCAACCGCGATCTGAAAGAAGAGATCAAGGAGAAAAGATTCAGAGAAGATCTTTATTTTCGGCTTTCAACCTACATAATATTTATCGCCCCTCTGCGTGACAGAAAAGAAGACATCCCGCTTATCATTGAAAATTTCATCCAGAAGAAAAGAATTCCTAATATGATCATACCTCCTGACACCCTCGATACTCTGATGGCATATGACTGGCCTGGAAATATCCGGGAACTGGAGAATGTTCTGGAAAGGATCCTTCTGATCTCCAAGGGGCAAGCACCAACACCGGATTCATTACCTGCCGACATCAGAAATGCCAACCATTTAGATTCTGTGATACCCGACACAACCTCAGGTAAAATACTGACTCTGGAAGAATTGGAAAGAGATTATATAGAAAAGATCTACCGGATCTGTAAAGGAAATAAGGTTAAGACTGCTAAATCTCTCGATATTGGCTTGAAAACCTTATATAGAAAACTAAATAAATTCGCTATAAATATCTAAACTCATGATCTAAGTGATTTAATCCGATGTTTTTTTGTCACTTTGACAGAATATTCCAGCTACTCGACACATTTAACCCAGATAATGCAATAGATATTTTTAAATAGCAGCATTAAACCCAGATAATGCAGTAGAACTTTGTAAATAGCATCAATCTTTTATGTGTGAGTGATTTACAAAATTGTTTCTGAATATCTTTATGATATGCATTAAAATTTTCTAAACCATCCCCCTATAAA
>JAUVIJ010000078.1 GCA_030592835.1 Candidatus Cloacimonadota bacterium
CCCGATAAATACATCAAAGTTGTATTCTCCGTTTTCGTCGGTATAAGCGTAATCTTCTCTTTGAGGTTGTTCATCTCTGCCCCAGATCCTCGATGACGAAACATAGGCGTTTTCAATCGGCAGCCCGGTTTCGCTATCTAATACAATTCCGGAAACGTTATGAATCTCTCTTTCAACTAAAACGATTTCGATATTTTCAATTACCGTGTCTTCATCAAAAATAAGGATTTCGGCATTTTCAAGTTCAAACGCATCTTCGTAATAATAATCATAATACCCATAAGAATTAACCATCAAAAAATATTCACCCGGAACTATATAGTTTATCATGAAATTGCCGTTTGTTGAGTTATCATAATTCATAGTCAGAGATGTATAAATATCAATTAAACTTATCGAAGCATTCTGAACAATTTCTCCCTGTTGATTAATAATATTTCCTGATACCGAACCATTCCCATTACCACCATTAACTGAAAAATTAAAATTGATATTCAGTATCTCATCATTTTCGGCTTCGATTTCGATCAAAGTAGCCATTGGAAGGAAAATAACATTATCATAAAATTTGCGCTGACCAAGATAGAACGTTTCAACATAATAATTGCCAATTTCAACATTCGGGAAAATATAAAATCCGGTTTCACCTGTATTAACCGGATTATCAACTGGTGTCCCTTCTTCATTCAATAAGATCAGGGTAGATCCAACTGTCGGATTTCCATTATCATCCATACAATATCCTGAGATCGTAGCTGATGATAAAATATTTGCTGTTATTAATATCAGTAATAAAATTAGATTTTTCATTATAGACCTCCGCTAAAATTACTTACCTTATCAAATGCAAAGTTTATTCCACATACATAATAATAATATTCTTAATCATAATTAAGAGTTTATCAGGTTCTTACAACATTCGGAGTTAAATAATTATTCGAGATATTGATACATTTTAGTTACGCATTGAATCATTATTTTCTGAAATTTATGTAAATATTGCTCAATCTTCTCTCCTGGACAAGCTTTAGAGATTTTGTGCAATTATTGTGTCAACTGTAACTATTATGTTTCAGCATCAGGTAATATTCTGTAAAGCTGTGTTCTGCTGATTTTAGCATGTTTACTCGCTTGCAAAATATTTCCGTCATATTCTTTTAGAAGTTGATTTGCAAAATTCCTATCCAGGGTATTGATGATCCGGTTTTTATATTCCTGATAATCTTTCCAGTTTTTAGGTAGTTCGTTAAGCAGGGAAAACTCCTGATCTTCGATCATTTCTTCTAAAACATCGATGTCCAATTGCTCAGTTCTACAAAGAAGAACAGCTTTTTCTATTTCATTCTCCAATTCTCTCACATTACCTTTCCACTCTCTATTTTGCAGACTATGTAATGCTTTTAGAGTGATCCCATTAATATTTTTATTAAATTTATTGTTATATTTCTCAATGAAATGGTGTATCAATAATGGAATATCAGATTTTCTATCTTTCAAAGCAGGTATATCGATTATTATTACTTTCAACCTGTAATACAGATCTTCCCGGAATTCTTTTTGTTCAACCTTTTCTTTGATGTTTGTATTAGTCGCTGCTATCACTCTGATAGAAACAGGGATTTCAAGGGAGCTACCAATGGGAGTGACAACCCTTTCCTGTAAAACTCTTAATAACTTTGATTGCAAAGCCAGGGGCATATCACCGATTTCATCTAGGAAAAGTGTCCCCTTATTTGCCATCTCAATTTTTCCCCTTTTATTTGCCATTGCACCGGTGAAAGCACCTTTTGTATACCCGAACAACTCACTTTCCAATAAAGTTTCAGGAATTGCTGCACAATTTACTGCAATGAAAGGGGCATTTTTCGCATATTCCTTGTGTAATGCTTTAGCAATCAATTCTTTTCCACTTCCTGTAGGTCCGGTTAATAAGACATTCACATTATGTTCCCCAACCATTTTCATCAGAGCAAATATTTCCATCATTTGTGAACTTTTACCAATAATCTCTGTGTAATCTCTCTTCACACCGGAATATTTTAAAATTTCAGTTTCTCTTTTCAAATTCTCAAACATAAGAGATTTATCAAGTGCTGACCTGGCCTGGACGAATATTGCTTCCAGAATATTTTTTTCTTCATCCTTAAATTGTTTATCTCCTCTGGCATCTGAATAGATAACACCTTTAATCTCGTTATTTATGATCAAAGGATAACAAACGGCTGTTCGAAGACCAAGCCCAAATATACTGGAATTTATATCAAATTGGATGTCTTCCTGCAGATTTGTCATAAATCGTATTTGTCCTAATTTAATAGTTTCCTTAAGGATCGTTTTACTGACTTTCAGATCTGTTACTGGTAACACTTTCCCTTCATTACTATATCCTTGAACTGCCTGCAGGTTGCCGTTCTGGAAATCAAAGAAAACTGCTCTTTCCAACCCACTGATCTCAAGGATTCCACTTAATACAGCCTTCATGGTGTTTTCGAATTCAACATCGCTGTGAATGAGATTGATGATATTCCAAAATATTGGTAAAGCTTCCGGTATAGCCGATTTCTTGCTTTTTTCAGCTATCAGTCTCGATAATGGGCTGAATGGATTCAGTTCCAGATAATTTTCAATTTCTCTGATAATTATATCGTCGTTTTTGAAATTCAGATTGGATAATATTTGAAGGGAAAAATAAAGATATTTAGCAACATCGCCTTCAATGGCTAATTCCCTTAAAAAATTTATAATCTTCTCATTATCTGCACTTAGAACAGCTTCTATAATTGGATGGCTGTTGTTCAGATCATTGAATAGTTCTATACATCGTAAATAATTTGCTTTGCTATAGTAATAAAAAAATAACTCGATTCTAACTTCATCATCGCTGAGTTCTGAATATTTTTCCATGATCTCTTTAGCAATTTCATCAGCCATTTCCCTATCCAGAAATCTGCTGATAAACAAAAATGTAATTAAAACTGTCAGATACAATTGAACATTCTGTTTGATTTCCTTTGTTTTTAGAATTTCCTGTATCATGATGATCAAATTTTCATTGTTACCCAAAGCAAAATTTGTATATACAATATTTACCTGAGCTAAACTTTGAATATTCAATTTATTGTGTTTTTTCCCAAGTTCCAATGTATTACTGGCAAAATGAAAAGCTTTCTTCCACTCCCCGGTTTGTTTAAAAATATCAGCAAGATTGAGGTATGACATTGTTTTAAATTGTTCATTCTTATGATCGATAGAAAGTTGTAGTAATTTCTTGAAAGTTTCCTTGGCCTCGTTAAACCTTTTTATATGAAAATAGGAAGAGCCAATATTATTTATTGTTCTTAAATAAGACGTTATTTTCTTGCTTTCCAGGAAAATTTCCGCACTCTCATTTAACAAAACTATGGCTTGATTATATTGTTTCAATTCATGCAAAACATTGGCTTTGTCCGAAAGGATAACGGCCCGTTCAACACCGCTAAGTTCTTTTTCCAGACTTTCATAAAGATCGAGAGATTGTTCATGGTGACCGCATTTACATAGAAGAAAAGCTTTTCTTTTTATTAATGTGTTTGGTAGTTTATGGCTCTCCTGCTCAGTCCAGACGAGGGATTCCAGGGCTGATAAATAGTATTCTTTTCTGATGAGTTCATTTATATGATTTTCAAGGTTTTCGGTGAATTTTTCCGAATTATGAAGCAGAGAATATGTTTGAGCTGTTAAAAAATGATTTTCACTGCCTTCCAGCTTCATCAAGAGAGTTTTCAGCAGATTAACGTTTGGTTTATCGGGTGTCTTTGTTACCCCAATAAAATTTATGGAATTACCTACAATGCCAATCTGTTTACTCTGTAATGCGCTTTGAAACATCTCACGCCAATTATCCCAGAGATCACCAATTATTGAAAATGGAACCGGTAATTTCAATACAGATAACAAATTGATTAATTCATTATCGATCGGTTGTTGCTTCTTGCCCTTCATCAGAGAACTTCTTAATAATTCTTTAACCAGGAAAGGCTTCGCTGATCGATATTGCTGAGTTAATTTCTTACTCAGGTCTTCCTTTAAATTTAATATTTTCAGTAATCCGGAAAATTCTTTTTTTGAAACATTCTTAATCTCACTACCCTTAGATTCCTCCAACACATATACGTTTTCCTGCTTCAAAATATTATCGAAAGCCCCAGTATGTTGATAGTTTTTATGTCTTAAAAGCAAAAAATTTATTGTTTTGAGATTAACTGTAAACATTGAATCCAGTGAATTTACTTTTTGACCCAATACTTGAGAAATGTCCTCAAAAAAATTTTGCGGATTAAAGATGAAAATCGATTCATCTAAAATTACTAATTTTCTGCAAACTGCTTCTGATCTTAAAACCGCTAAGCCAACTATTTTATCAATCTCGTCATAAAGATCATATTGTAATGATTTATTTTTCCAAAGCTGTTCGATTGCATCAAAATGAACATTGAAAATATGGTTCTTCACGATAAATTCATTTATATTCCTTATTTTGTAACTATACTTATCTGAATAATATTTTAGAATTTCAGCAGCAGATGGACGTTTTACAGGATCTAAAGAAAGTATTTTTTTCAGGAACTTATCATCAATTGTCTGATCAATCAATTCAGTCCATTTTTGAGGATCTTTGATAATCTCGGTATATTCTTCGATCTTATATTTCTCAGCCGGCAGAGTATTTCTGGTGATCTTTAACAAAATCATACCCAGCGAGAAAACATCCCCTGCCGGGTGATTGGTTTTTCTGAGAATTTTCTCAGGAGCAGCATATGCTATCGTTCCCCTGAAATATTTATCATTATAAAAATTCAAAGTCGCCAAACCCAGATCTATGATTACAGGATCATCATTTCTTAAGATAATATTATCCGGTTTTAGATCATTTAAACATATTCCCAGAGAGTGAATTTGCGCTACGGAATATGATAATTTGATTATTATTTCGTAGGCAGTTCTTATATCTGATGGTTTGAATTGCTTTAATCCAATTCCTTCTACATATTCCAGAATTAATTGAGGTTTCTCTGTTTCCTTGAAAGAGATGGCCTTTACCACATTGGCATCTCGGATAGCATTTAAAAAAAGATATTCTCTTCTTGCTTCTCTGATAAACCCACTCTTATATTCTTTTAAAACAAATTGCTTTCCCTTATCTTCTTTGATAAGATAAACTTCGGAAAATTGCCCTTCACCTATTTTCTCTCTGATCATTCCTTACCTCGTTCAATGTCCATATATGGTACAATGTTTACAATTTGTTACAATGCAAATTTTGAACCAGAAAAAAATGATTTTTCAACCTCTAGGAAAATGAATGATATTTATGGAGAAAATATTAATTGATAAAACTATAATTTCATATTAATTGTAAGGAAAAAATCATACGTATTTAACTCGACTCGAGTTCACAGAACCCGAGTCGGGTTAAATTATAAGTGAGTATGATGGAAGCTAAGGCGCGAAAACTTCAAAACAGAATATCTAATCAATAAAATTTAAACATCCTCTCCCATCGGATTTTGGATTCAGGCTTTATTAATCCTTTATTAAGATAATAGTATTGCCGGATATCTTTCACAGGAGGTTTTCCCAGGGAGAAGAATATGAATAAAGGTCGTCCAGTTATATCTTTCCTGTCCAGAAATCCCCAATACCTGCTGTCCGCACTGACATCACGGTTATCACCGAGGACGAAATATTTGTTTTCCGGAACAACAACCGGTCCGAAGTTATCCCTGCTGCCCATGAAGTCACCATTCCAGTAAAGAGTACCTTTCTCGAAAGGAAATTCTCTATCATCTATATGCTGTTCATAATTTCTGACAAAAGTTTCACCGTTTATATATACGGTTTTGTCAATTACCTGGATTGTATCACCGGGAACTCCAATCACTCTTTTCACTACATTTTTCTTAGCGTGCCATATAAATTTCTTATGTGTTTTGTCCCAGTAGATCGGTTTGATCAGCAGTGCAAAATCATCCCTGGTATATTCCGGGTTGGGTTTTTCCACTGTTGGCATCCCTGGTTCTTCAGGATCGGCAGGATACTGAAAGATTACAATATCTTCCCTTTGGGGATCAGTAAAATAATATTTCAGTCTGTCTCCATAGAGATAATCTCCAATCAGCATTGTACCTTCCATGGAGGAAGAAGGGATCTTGAAATTCTGGAATATATAGTTTTTTATGATAAATGCAACCACAAAAGCAAACAGGATAGCTTCAACATATTCCTGGATTACATGTTTTTTCCGCTTGATTTTCTTAACTTTTTTTCTGAACATATTTAATCTCCATTATATATCGAACAGATGATATTTCTTCATCCGCTTATAGTAATCTTCCAGAACTACATAGAAAAAGGGGATTGTAACCAATAATCCGACTACAAAGACCAGAGCGCCCAGAATAACTGTCAGCCCTGCTCCCAATACAAGATAGAATTGCTGCCAACGGGTTTCCTCGCCTGCTTTATAAGCAAGATAGATAGACCTAAATGGATTTATCCCTTCCCGGATTATTAGAAACGGGACTGGTAATACAATAGCTATCCAGTATATCGATAGAACAAGCCGAACCAGATGCAGGATGGGATCTGTAGCCAAACCCAGAAGATAACCTGTACATATTATCTTTAATAAAAAGAAATACAAGACATTGATCAGAACAAATAGAAAAAAAGCAGGATAATACTTCAGATTCCTGAAATAGGTTCCCACTGTAAGAAAATCCCTGGTAAAATCTTCCTTTCCTGCCAATGGCAATACCAGAAAAGGTACCATAACCAGCAACACCAGATTATTGTATAAATAATTATTCGATGTCAGGATTGCCAGATATATGCTCAATCCCAGAATAATGATCATCAGGATAGCGAACATGTAACTATTACTCCTGATCCCCTTAAAGATCTGCCAAGTTTCTCCGAAACTCTTGCGGGCAGATAGCTCCGTGGATAACGCATTGGTAGGATAACCGCAGGAATGACAAAAAATATCATGCTCACTTAGCTTCTCCCCACAAACTCTGGTTCTTTGCTTTCCCTGTTTATTCTTGACCTTTATGATTCCAGAACACTTCATTATTTTCACCTCTCAATTCTTCCTTAATAAAATCAAACCGATAAAACCATGGATAATAAATCCAAATGAGATCAATAAACCAACCCAGTTAGTTTTCAGAAATCCGCTGAAATCTGTAAATTGAGTCAGAACATAAATATTTATAAGTATTATCATTATTATACCCAGAGTCATGTATAATGCCCGTTGAGATAGAGCCGATTCCCGTTCATCATACTTATGTCTTTTCATGAAAAACAGCAGAAAAGCCAGATTCAAACTATACATGCCCTGCACACCGAAAAATGAAATACAGATCGATCCGATAAATCCGATTATGATAAATAATATATAAAATCTTTGCATAATACAACCTTTTATATTACTGATCTTCCAGGGTGAATATTCCCTCGACCGGAACCTGGAATACCACAGAAATAAGGATTGCCAACTTTACAGAAGGATTGAATTTTCCCTTCTCAATGGCATGAACGGTCTGACGCGAAACCTCCAGTTTATCAGCCAGTTCCTGCTGAGTCATTTCATTATTCCGAAACCGGTATTCCCTGATCCTGTTCTTCAAAATTTTCACCCGTAAACTCCTGCTTATCACGTTGAAGCTCAAGTAAATAATAGTTTACATGTTGTCAAGTATTATTTACATCGGGATTGGGTCAGTACGGAATTTTAAAATAGGCTTGGCAGAAAGAATGAATAATGTAATCAAAAGTTTACTTAAAAGAGCATATGGTTATAAAGATTTTGATTATTTGAGATTGAAAATTTTGCAAAAATGTGGATATTTAATGGTAGGTGTAAAATGACCTCTAACCACAGTCATTTGCCGAGAACCAAAAATATAAAGGATAGATGTTGTCAATACAGAAAGTGATTACAATCCAGTGGATCAATAAAAAAACCCCGGCGGATTGCCAGGGTTTAATAATTCTGTCATTTGTTTACTTCATCAGGACTTGTCCGCCATTACTTTAGGAGGATTTATCCATTATTATTTACAGTTTAGTTCATATGACCATATGATACTATTTAAGGAGGATCATTTTCTTAGTCGATGTATATTCCCCTGTTTTCATCTTATAGAAGTAAACACCACTGCTGACTTTTTTACTGTTATAATCTTTACCGTTCCAGATAGCAGTATGATCTCCCGCTTCCAGATCAGTTTTAAGCAGCGTTTTTATCTTTTCACCCTTTATATTGAAAATTTCCAGAGTCACCTTACCTGCTTCTTTCAAGGAGAAAGCAATGTTGGTTTCCGGGTTGAA
>JAUVIJ010000023.1 GCA_030592835.1 Candidatus Cloacimonadota bacterium
AGATTATAGATCAGAGCACGTCGTGAAAGGTCATTTTTCTGGTTAATAATATTGAGCTTGGAACTTCCTAATATTATGATCTTCTTATCTGGAAAAGCATCGTATAATGCTTTTACATCAAAGACCCAATTCTCCTGTTTATGTACTTCATCCACAATTATTGTACTACCGAAATAGGTGAAATACTCCTTTCCTATCTCATAGATTCCGGTTTTTGCAGCTAAAGGATTATCTGCCGAGAAATACAGGCATTCAACAACAGATTTATAGTTCCTCAGGTAATGCTGCAGAACCAGGGTCGTCTTTCCTGTTCCTCGTGCTCCCACCAAAGCTATTAACCGTTTGCTCCAATCTATCTGCAGATAGCGTTTGAACCTGGTTGGAGTTAACGCACTTAATTTATTTTGAATAGCAAAAAATTCATTTAGTATCGAACTCATATAACCTCCATGGCAATATTCGTAGTGACTACTCTGCTTGTCAAGTTTATATTTTATTTGACAAATAGATTTGTCGATATTATAAGAAGCAGACTTTTGAGCTTAACCTACGGGGCGTAGTTGGCAAAATCGCCATGCTGGAGATGAAGAATGAACTTTACTTTGTGCAAGAAGAAGACATCCTGGCAACCGGCAGGATTGCTTACATTTACCCGGATAGTGTAATAATGGAATTTGAAGACGAGAAAAGAATCTTGATGGTGAGAAAGTAAATCCTTAACTCTTCATCTTTATCCTTCCCAAATTATGACTTTTTATCACTTCTTTTCTGTTGCTTTATTGTCAGCTGATTTTTCAATCATTTCCAAGATTTGTATATTTTTTTCAGAAAAACGCCATAATTTCAGTAATATGAATCTACCATGATAATCCCATCCAAGATCTTCGCCTTTTTGTAACGATATTACCGCTTCTTTAATATTTCCAAGCTTATAATTTATCAACGAATCCCAATATTGTAGATAACTTTTAGAATTATCTCCTATTTTTTTTCCCATAGCTTTACTAATATTCTCTTTTGCTTTTTTATAATTGCTCAATTCATAGTATACGTGTACAAATAAAATATACTGTATATTTGTTTCATTCAAATCTTGATCAATTAACATTGCATCATAATCTTTTATGGCTGATAATGCAGATTGATAATCTTCGACTTTCAAGAGAAAATCGCATAATGAATATTGATTTAATACATTTTGAATTTTAAATTTTTTAAGAAAATTATTTTTCTCTTCTTCAATTTTTTCTCCCAACTTGAACTTAAAATATAAATTATAAAATTCAATAGGATAAAATGTCTCTCTTCTATCATAACTCCAATATTCTAAAACTTTTTCGTTAAATTCTAATGCTTTTTTAAAATTACCCAATTCATTATAGACCAATGAATATGAAAAATAAAAAGGTGGATACAATTTTTTAGGAATACCTAACGAATCTGCTTTACATAATGATTTTAAGGCATCCTGAAAATAACCTTTATTATACTGATAGCCAGCAATTGCTAGTTGCTGTTCACTTTCAGAGTATCTTTTGGTTTTAGAGTCTTCTATTATTTCTTGAATATCACTTTCATAGTTAGCAAATAAAATTGATGTAATAATTAATATTACAATAATAGAAATTTTCTTTATCATTTTACTCCCTGTTTAAGGTAAATAATCCCCTTCATCCCAGTCGGATCAACAAAACTCACAGGATTATTACCCACATAACAATATGGTGAAGCAAATTGAAATATTGGATCTACAGCATAAAATCTTTTCATAAATGAATCATACATCCTGGCTCGATAATTGTGTAAGCCGGTTTCCCAATCGAACTCCTGTCCGGTGTATTGGTATTTCACATCAAAGCTCACTTCGCTTTCTATTACTTCGCCAAACGGATCGTAGCAGTTAAAGGAAACTACTTCGTTATTGCTGTTTATCACAGAGCGTATGGAACCAAGGTGGTCTTTTAACATAAAGTAACAATTATCTTCACTATCCATTGCTGCTACTAGCCCGGTAAGTCAGTAAATATACATTCTATCCAATTCGCCGTCTTTCAATTCCATCAACTGGTAATCCATAATTCCTCTCAGGTACAAAATTCTGGTCAGGTTCTCCTGTATGTCAAGACTTGTTTTTAAAACACGTTGGTTAAATGTGAAGTTTAGATTTTTCCACTCTAAAAATCCAACTTAGATAAAAACTTCTCAGCCTTTATGATCTCAATATTATCGAACTTACGCTCCTGCTTTAAATGTAAAACAGTTTGAATAGCAGGAATTTGATAACGGGAAGAAAAATATAAAAGTTCCCTGGAAAGATTTCTGTCACTTAATTTAGCTTCAATGATCTTTTTTGCATTTCCATCTTCTGTAATACAAAAATCTACTTCCCTTTTTTCTTTTGTACGCAGATAATGAAGAGAACTTCTTATCCCATAAATATCTTCCCTTCCATATACATGTTTCAGTAAACCTACAGCAATAAAATTTTCAAACCTTGCACCATCACCACCTTTAACCATACCGTTATCAAAAAAATATATCTTTGGTTCCTTTTTAAGAGAACGGGCTATGTTTTTTGAGTATGGAGTTACTCGAAAAATTATGTAAAGTGCTTCAAAGATTTGAATGTATTTCCTAACTGTATTTGGCGAAACACCAATATCTTCTGAAATAGATTGATATGAAATCGGAGAACCAACCCTTTCCTGTAATAATTCAAAGATCAGCATTATTGCACGAAGATTATGAACTCTTTCAAAATCCAATATGTCAGTTCTGATCAGACCATCAATATAATGATTTCTCCAACGAGAAGCATCAATATCATTATCCGACAAATAAGGCTCGGGAAAACCACTTCTTGAAATAAGTTTATGTATATTTACATCTTCTTGATGTTGCTTGAGTTCTTTTAATGAAAACGGTAATAATCTATGTGCATAAAATCTACCGGATAAAGAATCACCTGACTGTCTAAAAGTATCTAAACGAGCACTACCCGTAATTAGAATCTTTAGATTTTCTGATTTTGTATCATATACACCTTTTAAATAATTTTTCCATTCAGGCATTTTGTGTATTTCATCGAAGATCAATAATTCTGTATTATCGAGCCACATTTCATTTTTTATTATCTCTCGATCGCTGATGCTGTCATAGTTTAAGTAAACAGTATTATTGAAAGTTTTTGCAATGTTTTGAGCAAGCCAGGTTTTACCAACTTGTCTTGGCCCGACAATAAAGACCATTTTTTTATCGAGATCTTTAATAATTTGATTTTTTACCCATCTTTCCATAGGACTTTTCTGCAATACTTTGCATTATAGTCAAGACTTTTCTGCAATATTGTGCAGAATAGTTGTGATGTTTTTAATATTTAACTGAATATAAAGTCGATCTTAGTAAATGCTATCAAGCTTTCCTTCCCAATATAATCGAATACCGGTGTGAAATCGGTAATTATAGTAATCTTGAGTATGAAGTAAAACATAAACGCTTTATTGCGGCTATAAAAAATGGTGGAGCATAGCGGGATCGAACCGCTGACCTCATGACTGCCAGTCATGCGCTCTCCCAGCTGAGCTAATGCCCCACGAATTCCCGAAATTCTGAACTGCATTTTTTCAGTCAAGATTTTAATGGATAATAATTACAGATTTTTTTGGTTGCTTCCGATAAAAAACTTTACTAAGAAAAGTAATTTTAATAAATGGTGCTCACTAAAATTAACCTGGAGGATAAATGAGGAAATTAGGATTGATCCTGGGTCTGATATTGACCTTAAGCGTTCTGACAGCAGAAAATAGTTTGATCCTCGAAATTAAGATCACTGGAAACGAAAATATCGAAAAAGAACTTATTCAATCTATTATTTCTTTTGAAATAGGAGATATCATCACAGATAAAAACATTTCGAAATCTATAAAAAATCTTTACCAGCTTGGAGTTTTTGAAAATATACAAATAGAAAAGAATGATCTTCCCCAGGGAATATCTGTTTCTGTAATTGTAAAAGAATTTCCAATTGTAAGCTCGATTGAATTTTCCGGAAATAAAAAGATTAGTGATACAAAACTTAAAGAAAGCATTAACTTGAAAGAAGGCAGTTACTGGTCTCCATTTTTAGAAAAAGAAGTTACTAGAACCATCTTAGATGAATATAAGAAAAAAGGTTATCACCTTGCTGTTATAGATTTCAAAGCTATCGAACTGGATCAAAATAAAACTGATATTTTTATTGAAATTGATGAGGGCACAAAAGTAGCAATTAAAAAGATCAGGGTGCACGGAAATAAAGAAATACAATCGAAAAAACTTCTGGGAAAAATGAAAACAAAAAAAGCCAGTCTGCTTCGTTCCGGTAAATTTGACATTGAAAAATTCGAAGAAGACCTGGAAAATATCGTTACATATTATAACAAAAAAGGATTTATCGATGTCCGTATCATTTCATGGGAAAAGCAACTCGTGGAAGATAAATTCATTATAGATATCTATCTTTATGAAGGAAATCAATTTTATTTCGGGAAAGTTTTTGTTTCGGGAAACGAACGATTCACAGAGGAAATAATAACTTCTCAATTCAAGTTCAAAGACGATGAAGTTTTCAATATGGAAAAATTCAATAAACAGTTGGGTTCTGTTTCTGCCATGTATTATGAAGAAGGTTATATTTATTCAAATTTCGATTATGACCTGGCAAAAACAGGGGAAAAGATCAATATTAAATTAAGGATCGTAGAAAATACGCGGGCAAGGGTTAGAAAGATTGCTATCATTGGCAATAGAAAAACCAAAGAAAAGATAATTCGAAGACAGCTTGTAATCTCTCCCGGAGATTATTTCCAGCAATCGAAAGTTATGAGAACCCAGCAGAATATTTATAACATGGGATTTTTCGAACCCGATATCTACCTGGATAATCCAACGATCATAAACCAGGATGGTGATATCGACCTTGCAATCCATGTTAATGACAGAGTTTCCGGAACGGCAAATGGCGGTATAGCTCTAAACAGTCAGGATGGAATCGTTGGTCAGTTGGCTATAAGTCACAACAATTTATTTGGGAATTCATGGCAAAGTGGTTTCAAATGGGAATTTGGCTGCAAAGTTCAGAATTACAGTTTTAATTTTACAAACCCATATTTCATAGATAGTAATATTCTCGTTGGCTTTGATATATACCATACAACAAAAGAATGGTCAACTTATGAAATAAAAACTAATGGTGGAACGATCAGGTTAGGAAAGCCTGTCAACTTCCTGAACTATGCAAAGATAGTCGGTGGATATTCCATATATTCAAAGAAATACAAGATATTCAGTTCGGTTGATCCCGATGATGTATCTGATAATCTGAATGAACTCGATCAAAAAGGATGGCAGAATACAAGTTCGCTCTCACTGACATTTTCCAGGGACAGTCGTGACAATGTTTTCTTTCCTTCAAGTGGTTCTCAATTCACGGTTTACAGTGAGTTTGCCGGTGGTCCTCTGCAAGGTGATTTCAATTATTTCAAACAGATCGCCCAGGTTAGCTGGTACACAAAAACCGTGTGGAAATTAGCTCTCAGAACCAAATGGCGATTTGGTTACGTTACAGGTTATAACGATTCCGAAGTTCCTCCCGACGAAAGATTTTATCTCGGTGGAACTGGACCGGATGGTATTCGAGGATATTCAGACCGTTCAATAGGACCAATCGAAGGTGGACATAGAGAAATTATTTTTTCTACAGAGTTAGGTGTTCCCATCGCCAGTGACCAGATAATCGGACTATTATTCTTTGATGCGGGAAATTGTTTCAACAGCCTGGAAAATTTCAATTTCTGGAATATGAAAAAAGGTGCCGGACTGGGTGTGCGCATACGAAGTCCGTTCGGTCTTATCGGGTTCGACTATGCTCACAACTTTGAAACCAGGAGATGGGAACCTCACTTCCAGTTCGGAACTACTTTCTAATATTCAGCAACGAACAAATGCTAACAAAAACAAAATAGTATTCTTTTTCGTTTATTAATCTTGAAATAGTTTCTCCAGAGAAATCCTTTCTCATTAACTTTTTCAATGATTCAATTGATAAAAATAAATACCCGAATTCACAGGTTTATCAGAAAATTAAAGGCTAAGAAATATCTTGTTGAAAAATCAGAGATTAAGGATCGTAATCAGATTGTATAAATCGAAATTCGTTGTTAGTCACCTTCTAATCCTTAATTACCGCTTCAATCTCTTTCAGCCATCGTGGTAATATCTCTTTACCTTTTACCGATTCCTTGATTTCGTCAAAGAAACCCGACCAAATTCCCAAAGCTGCATTATGATTTTCAAAAAGAAATTTACCATATTCTTTCAAATCTTCTGTCGTTTGGGATTTTATTCCGACGATTATTAATCCCCGAGCTGCAAATAATCGATCATTTAGATTGTCAGCTAAATGGTAAGAATCCTCATAGGATTTTCTGGCATTGTTATAATCGCCTACTCGACCATAGCAGTCCGCAATAAAGCTGTACATCTTTACTTCTCCGCCCTTATCGCCGATTTGGTGACACAGTTCAATATCCTTCTCAAAACATTCTCGAGCTTCCGGAATCTTATTCATTTCCAGATATAGTCTTCCCAGCCCTCCCCACGATCTTGCCAGTCCGGGTTTATCAAGAAGTTCCTCTTTTATTGTTATGCTATGCAGGAATAATTCTTCTGCGTGTTGTTTCTTATCACTATTTCCATAGGTCAGTCTTTCAGCCAAAGAATTTTCGATTCGTGATCGTAATTCTCTGGTTCTCATAGAATTTTCACTTAATTTCAAAAGAGAAGAGTAAGCACTTTCAAGATTATCTATTATTTCATCTTTTCTGTTACGATCCAAGCTGATTGCTATGATCTGTTTACTCTCCGCCTGGATGAATTGATCATCACCAGTATTTGCCAAAACCGATGCTGTTTCTACAGCTTTTTTGAAATATTTTTGGTTACCGCTGGCAAGACCGGCATTATAGAAACTCTTGCTGATCAATAATTTCAAAGAATCTCTAATTTCATTATGCCCCTCAAGATATTTCCAGGCTTTATCTGCTATCTCTTCCTGTCTGCTATTCTCAACCAATGATTCTGTAATTTCCAGTTGTAAAAATTCACTTTCTAACTCATGTACTCGTCCGGAAACCTCTGCACACTCTTTAGCCATTTCCAAATATCTGCATGCATTATCATGTTGGAAAAGTCCAGCAGCAGAATGCGTACTTTTTATGCAGTATTCTATTGCTTTGTCAGCATATAATTTACCAGCGGCATAGTAATGGCCGGCTATATCAAATACCGAACTTCCTTTTTTGTTTTCCAGTACATCAGCCAATCTGGAATGATATTCTCTAATGATTTGCGGTACTTTGGGGTTAAGCGGACCATAATTATAGATCTTTAAATTATTTCGGATAACCTCCAAAACCGCTGATGATCTGAAAGCATAAATATCATCAAATTCTCCAACATCATAAATAATATCCGTCTCTGTTTCTATTCTGTTTAGAGAACATAACAATTCAAGTCGTGACATTTCCAAACTTTTAACCAAAACTTCCACTTTAAATTCCAATCCCGAACAGGCTGCACATTCTACAATCATCCTCTCTTTTGAGATTCTCTGTAACTGTTCCATCACCGAATCTGCAAAAGAATCTGGTATCGGTAATTGATCTACTGTCTTATATTTTTCACTTAAAACATACCCAAAATCACCTTTTTTAAAAGCTACTTCTCTGGCCAATTCCCCCAATGTTGATAAAAGGAAAAACATCTCTCCCTGCTTACTGGCAATATTTCCAAAGCTTTTTAAAAGATCATGACATAAACCTTCCTCAAAACCTAATCCCTTATTTAAAATCATCTCCTTTTCACTATCCTGCAAAGGATTGAGCTCAACTATATTCTCAGGTTTTAAACCGATTTCTGCTGATGATTCTTGAGTTCTTGAGGTAAATAATAATAATAATGGTAATTTGTTATTTTCGTTTAATCTATCATTCAAGTAATTCAAAAAATCTTTTGTTGCATCATCTATCCATTGCAGATCATCTATAAATAATATTACCCTGGATTTTTTGCACATTTTAACCAGAGAACTGAATATTAAACTATTCAACTGTTCCCTCGACTGCAATCCATTTGCAGCTTCATCTCCCGGCAGCAATAAGGAAGAAAAAGGTATGACAGAATCCATCAAACTATCAAAAATCGAGTCGATATTGGAATTATCTTTATTAACCGAACTGAAGTTAATCCCGCTAATATGACCCAATGCTTGTTGCAAAGGCATGTAAGGACTAAGATGAGCTTCCTGATTGGGACATTCACCTCTCAAAACTAATAAGTCACACGATGTTTTAGTTTTGATCTCTTCAATCAATGCTTCTGCTGTAGCTGTTTTCCCGCGACCACTAGGACCAATAATCAATATTATACTACTTTTTCCTGTTATAAATTCTCCTACCTTTTCATAAGCTTGTTGAAATGCTATAAATTTCTGATATTGAGGTTTTACTATCATTTCTGCTAAGTCAGGTATTAATTCGAGACTGGGATCAACTGGTTTTTTGTCAGTTTCGTACTGATAAGAAATCAGGTTTTTTTTCATACGAAAGTAAGCTATAACAGCAACAGCAAGAGAGATTAAACTTAAAAACATAATTTCACTTTTGATCATTCTAAGTATTATCAAACCAGATAGACCGGCAATTATTAGAACAGGAACTATAAACCAACCAGCAGATTTCCTGGTGCAATCCAATATTGAGCCCAAAACATATCCAATAGCAGTAATAATAAGCGTTATTTCTATTACAGCCAATATCATAGATGTATTATAAATCAGGATTGTTTCCCCCAAAAAGGCAGCCAAACCGAGTCCCACACTGATAAGAGCCAGATCTGTCCAGCCTTCCGGAGCTAAAATTTTAACTATCTTACTCGCTCGTTTACTGACAAGATACCAGGTAAGCATTGTACCACAAATAAGTACTAATCCATAAATAATAGGCCACCAGAATGAAAGTTTAATCAGAGTTTCGGGTTCAGGTCGAAAACTGACAAGAAGTGGGTTCAACACCCAGGGTAGTAATCTTCCCCAGAAAAAAGCCAGAACAGGCATCACCCAATAGCGTGCCATGCTCTTTCCACCTCTTTTGTGTTTATTGAAAAATAAAAAAACCAGAAGGGTTAACCCAAATAGTATTATATTTGTTACCCAAAGTGGAATAAAAGCATCCCTCCGATCTCGACAGAAACTCATCTCTGCCATCTTGAATTTCGGTGCCCCTTCATTATCCCAATATATCTCTGCCTCTAAAATAAAGAAATACACACCATCAACTACATCCACTTGCCTGATAGTTACCAGTACCAAATATGGGTTGTTCATTAAATTGCATAGATGTGTAACCAAATCAGAGTCTATTTCATTTATCTCGAAAGCTTTCAATTCGTCCTCTGTCAGTGATGATGCTATTTCCTGATATGTATGAACAAAGAACCTGTCATCGAGATTAAAGATATATCTTACCTCATTTTCAAGTGCTTGATTGGGTGGATTACTGTTGATAACCACACCATATTGAGGAGAGTATTTAAGGCTTCGATTAAGGGTTTCAACTAACTTTTCGACTCCATTGCAAACAACTATTATATCAGGATCATCAATAAGCTCAAATGTGCCAAAAGCTCCAGCATCACTAAAAATTGTATTTCCAATTATTCTGTTTAAAGGAAACACTCCCAAAAAAGTATCATGAGCCATGTCCTGCTGATATAGGACATCACTTCGCAAAGTCGAAATCTGCTGTTTGATATATTCTTTTTCGGGTTCAGGTAATTCTACATTTTTTAGATCTATTTCCGCTTTTTCAAGATAATCCAGAGCTTTGGCAAATGCCGCCATATCACCATGTTCACCAATCCCAAGCCAGTAATAAGTATCAGCATGACGAATGTCTTTATCAATATCGCCATAAAGAAATACAAAAGTTAATATAAATAATGTTAAAAAAAATCTTCGCATCTACTCTCCCCTTAAAAACTTTTTCCCGAACTCCACCCAAAAATCTGATTTATCATTCCCCGATCGTTCCAATTTATAAAATAAATTATCTACTAAATCATATTCACCTTTTTCGGAAATCCTGCCAGTATCAAAGTTGTAATCCTGCTCAAACCACTGTGGCTCATTCTGTTGGATGGATTTTTCGATCAGAATTTCAATTGCTTCCTGATATTCTTGAAAACACTCATCCTTAACCTTATAAGGTTTAACGAAATCCTGTAATAATAATCGTATGGACTCATCAGTAAATCTTATTACTATCGCTACTATTCTATTTATAATAAATTTATAAAATCTTTTTTTTTCATAATTGCTTGAAATTTTATAGAACAATTTCAACCTTCCAGGCAATTTTTTTAACAATCTATCAATATCTTTTTGGGAAAATTTAACAAGATAGATTTTTTCGATTATTTCAGATATTGGATTCCTTTTTAATTTATCTGGAAGTTTCATATTTAGTTTTCCGATGTTGTTTATCCGCAGTAGTCGGCGGTCTAATCCATTTTCGATCAAAGCATGGATATACTGATTATCTTCATAGGTATAAATTTGATCTTTATAACTTTTACCATAATAATACTTAGCAGCGAATTTATTTACTAACGGGTGTAAGCTTATATCTGTTTGGAGATGAAACAGCCATCCCAGAGCAAATACTTTCCAACTTTCATTAGATGTACTTTGATAGAGAAGTTGTGGAATTTTTGCTGCCAGAATGTAGTGTGATAAATCACTTAATAATGAATCTTCACCCGGCCAATAAGTAGCATCTGGAAAACAACTCCCCAGCATAAAATAGCCACTGTTTTTTGCTGATATCAGCTTCTGCTTTTCCAGGAAGCTGGTGCCAGTTATAAGGTGGGTTATAATTCCCGCCATTTATTCTCCTAAACTAACTTTCTGTCCATGTTCCAGCAAAAAGTCGAATAGACCTCTCACCGCTTGCGTCAAAACCTCAGCCAAATCACCACAAGCAACTGCGTCCCTGAAATATTTATCGATAATCCCTCTAAGAACAGGAAAGTTCGCTAACATCGAATTCCCGCCATCACTGATTGTCCAGGCTTGTAAAGTACTGTTGATATATTGCTCTAAAGTTTGTTTTCCTTTCTGGTCAAAAAGCCCGGATGGCTTGTTTCTGGCCTGTCTTACCAGTTCCATGAATCCGGCTGGAATATTTTTATTACCAACAACAAATAACTCAACATCAGTCGGATATCCTACAGAAATAACTGCATAAGCTTCTACAAAAAGCTGCTTCATTTCATTTTCTTCCATTCCTATTCTCGCGGCCAGGTCTTTTATGGAAAGCAGATAATCATAGGTTTTCAGGATTGATATATGCGAAGAAACCCGCTGTGAAAAAGTATCCAGGCTGAAAAGAGATGTACGCAGATATGATTTTAATAAACTGGGATACCCCGTTTCGGCTTTGGTTAACATCGGTAGAACCAGGTCTTCGATCAAATCCTGTCCCATTCTTGCAACTGCCTGACTAAATATACCAAAACTACTGTTAGGTGTACCTTTAATAATCTCAGCCCGAACAAAAATTTCAGGATCTTCTTCTAATAAATTCAAATACCACCTATGTAATTTATCATATACTGGCTTGAGAAGATGTTCTCCTGACTGGGAATTACCCATTTTTGTATAATTAAGTTGTAAGGCAAAATTCACTCCACTATATGTAAAGAAGCGTGTTGTTCTGCCCTTATCATATAAATCCATAGATTTAGTTAAGGTCTCATTATAAATAGCAATTGTTGATTGTGGGTCATGATTCATTGCAGCTACACAGGCAGGGATAGCAAAAAAAACAGCAATAGTGGAACATATCCGTTCACGCTGATCTTCCGCAAGAGCATCAGGACCGAACTTCAGCATAATATCAGTAACTTCATTAATTGCAGAAGAACCGGGTTCCCAAGCATCGAGTAATGTTAAAATTGCCTTTTTTTCTAATTCTGTAAAGGCTTTATCTCCTTTGCCAAAAGATACACCATGTTTTTTAAAAAGGGTATTTCCAAATAGAGAAATAGAATTAACTAACGTCAACTTAACGGATTTACTCAATAACCCGTTTAGAAATCCTTTTTTTGCTAATCTTAAATTTTGAGTTATCAGTTTTATCCAATAATCTCCAAGAGTTTTTACAATTTCCTCTTTATGATGCAGAACACCTAAAGTCTTGAAAGTAACTTCCAATAATACAGAAAACAGATTGAAGCCATTTTTCATAAAATTGCTGTAGGAAATTTGCTCACGTAATTTTTCCATTATTTTAGCAGCTCGAGAGGAATCATTTCGCCAAATCAGATAAATAGCACGAGATAAAGCCTGACTTACGACTTCAGTTCCCTCTTTTTTAGGGATTTCTTTAAGTAGAGCCAAATCAGCTATTTCAGGAACTTCCACAGCAATATTTATTGCAATGACTCGTTCATATATACTACCTTCAACCAATTTTTCAATTATCTGCCGAGCTTGTTCTTCTGCTGCACCCTGGCACATCCCGATAATAATACTCTCTGCCATATCCTTGAGTTCCTGATTTTCGGAGCTTGCTAACCCTAATACTATCGATTCACAATTGTCACATAACCCTACTGCCAGTTTAATAGCTTCGAGCAAAATCGGTGCCTCACCCTGATGTGCATGATTTACTAATTTACCGACTATATTTTGATCCAGAGGAGTACATTTATTAAGGATCCATTGAGCTGTTCTATATTCATAATAACGATCATAAACAAAGCGTATAGCCATATCATCAGCCTGAAGATCCTCGGTGATAATTCCCTCATCTAGTAATCTCTCATAAGTTGTGCGCCAATCTTTAGGCACCGGCTTCACATTCATGGAATCGCAATTAGGGCAAGGGTCATTCACTTCAAAATCGAGATCTCCAACCTTGAAGATACTTTTACATGCCGAACATTGATAGGTAGATCCGGGGGCTAAATTAACCGGTGTAGCATAAACAATTTCCTGCAATTCATTATGGTCCCGAATCTCTTTTCCCTCCAAAATACTACGATGTTGAAGCCACATTCTTTCAATCAGGTTAGCTAAAAAAGGTTCATCACGTCTGTTGTCGATTCGTGCTTTTTCATCATACTTTTCAAAAATAATTGATATATTCAGCTCTCGCGGTATTTTTTCTTTCTTAGACTCTGTTCCACTGTAAGCCTCTGCTGTTAATCTAAGCATTAATGGATCTTTAATTAGTTTTTTCGAACGGGGTGATAAATTTTCTAACTGGGTCTCAATATTGAAATTTTCACAATAATTATTATAAGCTGCAATTAATTCTTCCTCAGAATATTCAGATAAAGTAGGATACCTTTTCTCACTATCGTCCAAATAACTGAAAACCAGTTCTTCCTGCTGATTTGTGAGAGTCACAAGGATTCTCGACCAGCTAATGGTACGGCATGAAACTACAAAGCGTAAACTGATGTCTGCTTTCGCTGGGAATAGATCTAAAATTTCACGTATTAAAAAAGCAGGATTGGAATATTCATTTACTGCATCTATAAAGAAAATTACTTCTTTTTCAGCAATTTGCTGATTCTTTTCTACCATCATCTTAATAAGGGTGGTTAAAGAATTATCCAGATAAAGTGCCTGATCTATTTCTTTATTTAAGCCAAGAGGGTGTATGTTTCGTGCCTCGAAGAAAAAAATTGCCAGATCTTTCTTTTTCTCGCGCAAAAGCGAATGGGTTACTAATTTCCATAAGGTATTGGTTTTACCATGCCCGGAATCCCCTAATAATAAAAGACAGCGTGATTTTTTATCTTCCAGAAATCGCTCAAATATTCCCTCATCACCCTCTATTTTAGTTCTTTTTATATAAAGAGATGGAATAACTTTACCAGATTCTTCCAGACTGCGGCGATTTTCTTTCAGCAAATTCTGACTGTTAGAATACAGGTGTATCCAGGAAAGTTCAGCTATTTCCTTAACCTCTTCTTTCTGTTCGATTCGTAGCAAGTTCTGAACTTCATTGGCTAAATCTATATAAAGCCTTTCATCAAATCCCCACTGATTTCCTAAGATAAATTTCACAAGTTTTATTGATTTTTGTCTATTTATCCGGGCAGTCTCAAAAAGCATGAAATGGTGATCAT
>JAUVIJ010000065.1 GCA_030592835.1 Candidatus Cloacimonadota bacterium
ATCAAGGATAAGCTCGATCGCGGCAGAATATTCTATATATTTGATCTTCTTGGGTCTATTGAGGACTTCGTCTCTGAGAACTCCGCAGATTGCTGCTCCTGTATAATCTCTGGCAGAATGCATCCGGTTTCTGGAAGTTCCACCACCAGATTTAACCATCATCGAGCTGTCGGGATTCTTGTCGAACATAACGCCCAGATCTTCCAGCCACTTTATCGATTTCGGTGCATCCATCACAAGTGCTTCGACTAGTTCAGGTTTATTATCGAAATGCCCTCCACCCATAACATCAAGGTAATGCAAAGCCGGAGTATCATCCTTCTGATCCGCTGCTTGAATTCCACCTTGAGCCATCATGGAATTGGAATCACCCAGTCTTAATTTAGTAACAAGAAGAACATCGACACCCAGGTTGGATGATTCGATAGCGGCTGACAAACCGGCAGAACCGGCTCCAATGATCAGTACATCTGTATCATAATCAACTTTATTCAGATCAAATTCCTCCGGGCGGTTACGGGGATAAGATTCCAGAATATCGACAACTTCATTAGTGATCAATTCACCTTTGTTGGGTCCGATCCTTACCTTTTTTCTGGCATCAGATTTATAATCCGGATGGAAAGTGGAAAGAACACTCTCTCTATCTTTTTCGCTCATAGGAGGAAATACTTCCTTTCCCTTTTTCTTCGCTATATCAAATCGCTGGGCTCTGGTTTTCTCTACTTTTTTTATAGAACTGAGCATATATTCTGGATACATTATTTCTCCTGCCTTATGATATCTTGATCTCTCGACTGTAATACTTCTCGGAGATCTTTTCTTTGGACATTGTTTTCAGGTTTTTTATTTCCTCATCGTATTTACCCTTTTCTATTTCACTGATCCTATTTTCGAGTTCCGGACTCTTAGGTGCCAGGTATTTTGCATAAAGCCTTTTTGCAAGCATAGCATTATTATACTGTACGATCTCGGAAGGACATCTGAGTGCACAAAGACCACAGCGAATGCAGTCAAAAGAAAGATCGGCTGCCCGGGCGAGATCTCCCCGGATGATGGCTTGAACGTAATCCATCACCTCTATTTCCTGGGGACAGGCTTTAGTACAGGTATTACAGGAAACGCAACGAAAAACATTGGGGAACAATTTAATAAAAGAACTAACATCCGGTTTCAGTTCATCGAGGTTGTAAATCGGTTTTTCTGCAGGCACATTTGGTACCATGGTAATAGCCATTCCGTCGGTTACAACAGTCTGGCAGGCTAATCCACCCTGTAGTTTATAATCACCTTTCTCTCTATAGACAGTAGCACAGGCACCACAGTAACCTTCCCGACAACCGACACCTCGTTTTAATTGAAATCCTGCATATTCCAAGGCAGTAATGATCGTCGAGCCTTCGGGAACATCAAAATGTTCTCCTGCCATATATACTTTTATCATTTTGCGCTTTTCGTCCATTATTCAATATCCTCCTTACCGTCCATTCTGGATACAGGACCCAGTTCTCTTATCTTATCAGTGAATTCGATAATCTTGTTCGCATATTTTTTTCCTTCGCTGGCTGAGATCCATTCCAGTTGCAGGCGTTCAAAGTTTATTCCCATCTGTTGCAACAATTTCTGCAGAAGCAGAACCCGTCTCTGGGTTTTATAGTTACCGGTCTGATAATGACAATCTCCGGGATGACAACCTCCGATGAAGACACCATCTGTTCCCTGCTGAAAAGCATAAAGAATATGTTCTGGATCGATCCGTGAAGAGCACATGGTTTTGATTACAACTCCATTTGGTGGATATTTCAACCGCGATGTGCCGTCCAGATCGGCTCCGGAATAAGTACACCATTTGCATAGAAAACATACGATCTTGGGTTCAAAATTACTCATATAATCCTCTATTAATTACCCCAGTATTACTTTTATCATATTATTAATCTGATCATCCGTGAGATTTCTCTGTTGTGATGCTCCGGAGGGACAAGCACTGATACAAGCACCACAACCTTCGCAGAGAACATCGTTCACAATGGCAATACCGTTCTCCAATACTCTGGCGCCATAAGGGCAGATCCCGATGCAGATACCGCAACCGGAACATTTGTTATCATCTACATAGGCGATAACAGGTTCATGGGATATCTCGTCATTAGCCATTAAAGCAAGGACTTTAGCAGCAGCTCCCGAAGCTTGGGCAACAGCATCCGGGATATCTTTTGGTCCCTGAGCAGCCCCGGCCAGATAAAAACCTGATTGCAGACTTTCAAGCGGTCTTAATTTGGGATGAGCTTCTATCAGAAATCCAGCTTCATCTGTACTTAACTTCAAACTCTTTGCCAGTTGTCTCGCTCCCTCACTGGGAACTATTCCCTGGGAAAGAACGACCAGATCTGTTTCTATCTCCATTTTCTTTCCAGTAAGGGTATCCATACCATGAACAATCATTTTATCGCCTTCTTTATATACTTTAGCGACTTTACCCCGGATATAAATTATCCCTTCCTCGGATACCGCCTGTTGAATGAATTCCTCATAGCGTTTTCCTCCGGAACGAATATCAATATAAAAAATATAGGATTGCCCGTCGGGAACCTTATGTTTGTATAATTTTGCATGTTTGAGGGTATACATACAGCATATCTTTGAACAATGTGATAAATGTCTTTCCGGATCCCTAGAACCGGAACATTGGATAAATACTATATTTTTAGGAACAGTACCATCGGATGGTCTTAGCATCACTCCGCCGGTGGGACCGGTTGCAGATAAGATCCTCTCAAACTGAAGACCAATTAAAACATCAGGATATTTGCCATAACCATACTCAGCCATATTTTCTACGGGATAGAGATCGTATCCTGTTGCAATGATCACAGCTCCAATTTTCTCTGATATTTCCTCAGTTTTAACATCGTAATTGATAGCATCAGGTTCGCATGCTTCCCTACACTCTCCGCAGGCTATAGGCTCAAATCCAAGACAATGTTCCATGTCGATCGTATAAGAAGACGGAATTGCCTGAGGAAAAGGAACATAGATTGCTTTCCGGAAGGAAAGACCTTCGTTATATTCGTCGGGGACAACTACCGGACAGGCGCTGGTGCAGTCGTCACACATCGTGCATTTATCAGGATCTACATATTGAGGTTTTCTTATAATCTTAGCAGTAAAATTACCCATAAATCCTTCGATGGATTCTACTTCACTATTTGCGTAAAGGGTAATATTTTTGTTCTTTCCGGCTTGAACCATTTTTGGGGTTAATATACATTGAGAACAATCAAGGGTGGGAAATGTCTCTGAGAGTTGGATCATATGACCGCCGATGGATGGTTTTTTCTCAACTAATATAACTTCATAACCGCCATCAGCAATATCGAGAGCTGCCTGGATCCCGGTTATACCACCACCGATGATCAAAACTCTTTTTGTAAGAGGTGCAGAAACCGGGATTAGAGATTCGTTCAAACGTAGTTTTTCAATAGCCGATTTAATAATTAGTTTTGCTTTCAGGGTAGCATCTTCTTTCACGTTATGAACCCAACTACACTGTTCCCTGATATTGGCTATTTCCATCTGGTATTTATTGATATCAACTTCTTCAATAGCATTCTGGAAGGTTGATTCATGCAAGGTCGGCGAACAAGCGGCAACGACGATTCCATCAAGTTTATGTTCTGCAATAGCTTTTTTGATCAGATTCTGACCCGGATCCGAACACATGAACATATAATTTTCCAGATATACAACTCCGGGATAATCGGCAAGTTCCTCGGTCAGTCTTTCCACATCCACTGTATCTTTAATATTAACACCACAATGGCAAATGAAAACTCCTATTTTTTTCATTATAATCCTCTATTTTACATCATTTTTGAATAGGGGGTTGGTGTTAATATAAAAGAACCATAATTACATTTTTTAATAATTCCATTAATAATATCTCATTATATTTTTTTGTTAATTAATGTAATAATCTCCATTTGGCTGAATCAACCGGACCTTTCATTTTCAGATATTCGACAAATTTATCAACATAGGCGGCAAATCCCTTTGCTTGTCTGCCAGCGTACCATTCTAATCGTATTCTGTCGGAGTTTAGTCCAGCACTTTTAATTTCGCTTTTTATGCTATCAATTCTCTCTTTTGCTTTAAGGCTCGCTCCAGGATAAGGAGATTCTCCGGGATGACTTCCACTGATAAGCACACCATCAGCTCCATGCTTAATAGCGTATAGAATATGATTTTTATTAAGCATTGAAATTGAGAGTACTTTGATAACAAAAACATTGGGTCTGTATTCCATCCTTCCTGTACCCGCAAGGTCCGCTGCCTGATAAGGACCTATCTCGCTTAAGAAACAGATAATTTTCGGCACATGTGTTTTATCTTTCTCAACCTTGTTACCTTTTCCCAAAATTGCATCAATCATATTATAGATCTGCTGACTAGAAAGGTTCTTTTGTTCAAGAGCATCATAAGGACATTCTGGAACACAGTAGGCACAACCTTTACATTTCATTTCGTCTATGACAGCGACGTTTTGGATTTTATCAATAGTGATCGCATCAAAAATGCATTCTTCGGCACATTTACCGCATCCATCACATTTTTCAGCATCAACTTTTACAATAATTGGTGATTTTTCTACACTGTCATACGCTAAAAGAGAAAGTACTTTTGAAGCAGCTCCTGAAGCCTGAGCAACTGTTTCGGGTATATCTTTGGGTCCCAGACATGTTCCTGCAAGGAAAAATCCTGTATTTACTGATTCTACAGGTCTTAATTTAGGATGTGCTTCCGAGAGGAAGTCTGAAGTTCCTACAGAAAGATTAAATTTTCGTGCAAATTCTGCAGTTCCAAAACTTGGCACTAATCCTAAAGCAAGGACAACCATATCGACTTCTACATCCATTTTTTTGCCGGAGAGAGTGTCAAAGGCACTGATTGCCATCTTATCATTACCTTTATAAATTCTGGAAACTTTGCCGCGTACATAAATCAGTTTTTGATCAGATTGTGCTTTTTGAATAAACTCTTCATAATCTTTCCCTGCAGCTCTGACATCAATATAATAAATATATGCTTGACCATCAGGAACTTTTGTTTTAAACATTTTTGCCTGTTTTGCAGTATACATACAGCATATTTTCGAACAATGTGAAAGATGTCTTTCAGGATCACGCGAGCCCGAACATTGAATAAATGCAATTTTCTTAACCGGTTTTCCGTCTGAAGGACGAAGCATTTTACCACCCGAAGGACCTATTGCAAAAATGAGTCTCTCAAATTGAAGTCCGCTTACAACATCAGGATATTTTCCGTATCCATATTCACCAATGTTTTCCATTGGATATTGATCGTATCCTGTTGTAACTATGACTGCTCCGACCGATTTTTCAATGATTTCATCTCTTAAGTCATAATTAATTGCATTTTCCTTGCATGCTTCCTTGCATTTCCCACAAGCAATAGGATTTAATCCAAGACAATTATCAATATCGAGTGTATAAGTATAGGGTATTACCTGAGGAAAAGACATGTAAACAGCTCTTCGGTATGAAAGTCCTTCTTCATATTCGTCCGGAACAAGTTCAGGGCATGCTTCTACACAATCTCCACATCCGGTACAGATGTCAGGATTAATATATTGTGCTGTTCTTTTAATTTTTATTTTAAAATTACCCACCGCACCATCAATTGATTCTACCTCGCTATTGACAAAAAGCTCTATATTTTCATCTTGATTAACTTGCACCATTTTAGGTGTGAGAATACATTGTGAGCAATCGAGTGTTGGAAAAGTCACTGAAAGTTGGATCATATGGCCACCGATATAGGGCTTTTTCTCTACAAGGAAGACCTTATGGCCTGCTTCACCAATGTCCAGGGCAGCTTGAATTCCAGCAATACCAGCACCAATTACTAATACATTTTTATTAGTAGATACCGATACTGGATATAGCAACTCATTCATTTTCAGTTTTTCGATCATAGATTTTATAATAAGAATTGCTTTTTGAGTACCTTTCTCTTTATCGAAATGAACCCAACTGCATTGCTCTCTTATATTAGCAATTTCGCATTGATATGGATTTAATCCTGCTGATGCTGTTGCTTTTCTAAATGTTCCTTCGTGCATTGTAGGAGAACAACTTGCTATAATTACGCCATCTAATTTTTTTTCTATTATAGCATCTTTTATCAATTTCTGACCGGGGTCCGAACACATAAAAGTATAGTCAACGCTATGGGCAACCCCATCATGCTTAGAAATTTCTTTAGCAACTCTCTCCACATCGACATTACCGGCAATATTATCACCACAATGGCAAACAAATACTCCGATCCTTTTCATTTTTCCCTCTTTAAAGTAAATGCTTATCTCTTAATAATTGTTCGGGATCTACAAAATGCAGTTCACTCCATTTACTACTCCAGCCTGCTCCCAGAGCTATGGACATCAATTCGGTGAAATAAAATATCGGGATTTTATTAAAATCAACCTGTTCTTCATCTATTTCCTTCTGGAGAAAATCCAGATTGTAAGCACAGAGAGGACAACTTGTCACAATCGCCTCACAACCAGCACGGGATGCAGATCTGATGATCTCATAACTTCTTTTCAGGCTGACATCTTTTTGGGTCAAAGTCTGATAAGCCCCACAACATTCAAGTTTATAGGCAAAATCCAGACTTTCCGCACCTAAAGCAGAGAGAAGATCTTCGATGATCGTCGGCCCTTCAAAATCATCGATTGCATATTCCTTCGGTCTTACCAGCAAACAACCGTAGAATGCACCCAGTTTGAGTGAGTTCAAAGGTTTCTTAACTTTATCCTGTATCGTTTCAAAGGTTATTCTGTCTTTCAGTATCGTCAACAGGTGATAAATATCCACGGTTCCTTTATAATCAACCTCTTCCATATACATGAAATTATTGACCTTTTCCAGTTTTTCCTTATCATCGGTGATGAAATCCTTGGAACGTTTCAGAGTATTATAGCACATGCTGCAAAGTACTATTAATTCATTCAGACCCTGTTTTTCCGCTCTCAGTAAATTTCTGATGGAAGAAAGTTGCAACATGAGATCATCATTGCTCAGAGAAAATACTGTTCCACAACAGACCCAGTCTTTCATTTCCTGAAGCTGGCAATTAAGTTTTTCCAGGGCTTTGATGGCGGAATCTTCAAAATGGCTGGCGTTTGCTTTTAATGTACATCCGGGGTAATAGGGTAAATTCATACTCTACCTCTTAAATTGAAAATAAGTTTCATCTATTAAAAAATAATCCATGTTATCAACCGGTTAATTTACGCATTGCACTGACAAGTAATATGGGTGGAATATCATTAGCAGCACTAACATCTATTTTTCTGGGATTAATTTTTCCGATGCCGCTCCGCAGATTTATCGTTCTATAGGCTTCCATGATCCTGGCTACATCTATACCCTTGGGACAGCGGGAAGAACATTGCAGACAGGTCGAACAAACCCAGATAGTTTCACTATCGAGGATTTCTTCAGATGCCCCGTATTGGGAAAGTCTCAGAACCTGATTAGGTGTAATATCCATATATTCCACGACAGGACAACCAGAAGAACAGTTACCGCATTGGTAACAATTAAATACATTCTGCCCGGAAATTTCTTCTACCTTTAAAAGTAGTTCGTTTCTAATCCCATTTTTTATAATTCCCCTGAACATGATCAATCTCCTTTATAATTGAAACCTACATCGAAAGCCTTTATATTCAGATCTATAAATTTTGAGGGAACTGATTCCTTAATTGCTTTCTCCATTGCATCTCGGGAAGCTATCTTAGCCTGAGAAGTAGCATAACCAAGCATCACAATATTTGCTACTATCTTTTTGCCAAGTTCTTCCGCAATCCTTGTTGCCGGAATTGGTTTGACTATGATATTATCGTGATCAACAAATTTAATTACCAGATCAGAATCATAAAGCAGCATACCCTTTTTATGCAAACTGGGTAGAAATTTATTATATCCTTCCTGTGACATTGCAATCAAGACATCGGCTGTATCGACAAGGGGGTAATCAACTTCATCCGATGAAATCACTACTTGAGAACTGCAAGCCCCGCCTCTGGCTTCGGGACCATATGCCTGTGTCATAGAAGCATTTTTCCTATCATAGATCGAAACGGCTTTTCCAACTATATATGAGGATAAAATGATCCCCTGTCCTCCAAATCCTGAAATTTTAACTCTGAGATTAGACATTATTCCTCCGTCCCGACCTGCACTTAACGAATCTTTATATCTTCATAAAGTCTGGTTCTTTTGACTTTTCTTTCAATTCCATTCTGTACATTTTCCCAGAAAGTAGGCCTGTCTTCATTAACAAAAACCCCACAGACTATTTCATTATCCATTCCCAGGGGTATCGTCTGGGGATTGGCTTCATGATCGATCACTGCACGTGATTTGTATTCCATAAGAAGATCCAGACCGGTACCGCCTTTATTTTTTCTGGCAAAAACAGTAGAACAGGGAGAGATTACTTCTGTGAAGCAGAAACCTTTTTTTGTAATCATTTCCGCAAAGGAATCAGTAAGTCTTTTCAAATGTAATGCTGTCCAGCGTGCAGCATAAGATGCTCCGGCGGCTGCGGCTAACCCGACGAGATTGAAAGGTTGTTCGTAATTACCGTAAGGAGCAGTAGAGCTGTAGGCGCCTAGAGGAGTCGTCGGCGCATTCTGACCACCGGTCATACCATAGATAAAATTATTTACACAGATAACATTAATGTCTACATTCCTTCTGGCTGCGTGAATGAGGTGATTCCCCCCGATAGCTAATAGATCACCGTCACCTGAAATAACCACAACGGTAAGGTCTCGATTTGCCAGTTTCAAACCTGCTGCAAAGGGAATTGCCCGGCCGTGAGTTGTATGATAGGAATCCAGACGCACATAACCTGCTACCCTGCCGGTACAGCCGATACCAGAAACAACAACCAGTTTGTTTATGTCTACGCCTGCCTGCAGAGCACCCTTTATGAAAGATGTTACAATAATTCCAAGACCGCAGGATGAACACCAAATATGGGGCATTCTATCCATTCTCAGATATTCTTCCATCGAATGCTTATATTGTTGAATTTCAGTATTATTTTCCATGAGCTACCTCTTCAATTACTCTTACTACATCCTCTATTTTATGAATACCTCCGCCC
>JAUVIJ010000010.1 GCA_030592835.1 Candidatus Cloacimonadota bacterium
CTGCAGGTTTAATAGATGAGAAAATCAGTAGATCCGATGCATTGCAGAGTATGATAGAATCAAGAGTCATCGTTCAGAAAGCTAAGGAGGAGGGCTTTGTTGTCGATGTTATTGAAGTGAGAAACCTTGCCGATAAGCAAATGCAACAAATAATGGCTCAATTTTCAACAGAAGATGATTTTAGAAAACAATTGCAACTGGAAATGGGATTAACAGTTCCGGAATTAAGGGAATTCTATATTGAATTGATCACCGAAACCAATTTAAGGGAACAACTGATAAATGAAAAAATAAAGAATAAGGTTCATGTTACTGAAGGAGAAATTGAATCTTTCTACCAGGAAAACATGGACGAGATACCTAAACGTTCTTCAAAGGATAAATTAGGTATGATATTGCGTATAATCAAAGTTAGTAAGAAATCTCAAAAGAAGGGTTTGATAGAGATCAACAAGATCATGGATAAGTTAAATAACGGCGAAGATTTCAATGAGATTATCTCTCAATTTGTTGAAGAAGAAAAATTCTTTACAGGTGAGGATCTAGGTTGGTTTGGCAAGGGAATGATGGTTCAAGATTTTGAAGATGCTGCTTTTGCTCTCCGTACCGGTGAGATTAGTGAAGTTATAGAAACAAAATTTGGATATCATATAATCAAGCTGGAAGAAAAGAAAGACGATGAAGTTCATGCTAGTCATATCCTGCGTCAGCTTGTACCAAGTGAGGAAGATATCCAGGCTACAGTCGATTTAATGAATGATATTCGCGATAAATTGAACTCGGGTGAAAATTTCGAAGAATTAGCCAGAGAGTATTCCGATGATATCGATACTGGAGAAAATGGCGGAATTATTGGAGAATTTGCAACCGATGAATATCCATCTTTGTTCGAAGATTATTTTATTGATCTTGAATATGGTGAATATAGTGATCTTGTACGTGAAGAGGAAATGATCTATATCTTTGCCAAATTGGAATTGGTTCCGGAACGTCCTTATAAATATATAGAAATTTATGATCGCTTGAAAAGTATGGTAATAAATCAGAAAGAACAACAAATATATAGCGATCTAATCACTGATATCACCAAAGAAACCTATATAGAAACATATTTGGAAGATTAAAAAATCATATTTTTTAATGAAGAAAACAATAATATTCACAGCAACACTTCTTGGAATAGGTTATGTTCCATTTTTTCCTGGAACAATTGCTTCACTTGTTACTGCAAGCTTGTATTTTGTTGTACCAGAAAAGATTCTTATCTTTGCAGAGACTGATATCTTTGCCGGATTTATATGTCTGTTGTTATTTGTACTTTCAATATTTATCATGGATGAAGCTGAGTCTTACCTCGGTAAGGATAACAGGAAAATTGTACTAGATGAATTCTGGGGATTCATTATTGCTATGCTGTTTATTCCAAAAACTCTTGTAAATATTGTTATTGCCTTTATCTTATTTAGGATATTTGATATAATGAAGGTCTGGCCTGTCAATAAAATGGAAAAAATTAATGGCGGGTTAGGTATAATGGCTGATGATATAATGGCCGGTATCTATGCTAATGTCGGAGTGAGAATTTTAACAGAAATCATAAAATAGATAAAAAAGGAGAATTTATGTTTAATGTTTTAATGCAAGCAGGAGGAAACACACCAACACAACCAAATATATTTGCCAGTCTTTTTCCTTTTCTTTTGATCTTCCTCATTTTCTATTTTCTCTTGATACGTCCTCAGAGAAAGAAACAGAAAGAACATCAGCAAATGATGAATAATCTTAAAGTCCATGATGATGTCATAACTACGGGTGGTATAATAGGCAAGATCGTTAATATTAAAAAAGACAAAAATACTGTTGTTGTGAGAGTAGATGAAACAACCAACACTAAAATAGAGTTCCAGAAAGGAGCTATAACAGGTGTGTTGAATGAAGAAAAAAAAGGGTAAATTAATACCAGTCAGGATCTATGGGGATAAAATCCTCAGAAAGAGAGCCGAACCGGTTAGGAAAATTGACGATGAATTGGAACAATTCATAGCTGATCTGACCTTGACTATGTATGAAAAAGACGGTGTTGGATTGGCAGCACCCCAAATTGGTAAATCTGTGAGAATCTTTGTTGTTGATCCCTTCTGGTTTAATGAAGAGGCTAAAAAAGATCCTAGAGTTTTAATTAACCCGGAATTAATTGCACTAGAAGGTGAAGCCGAAGCCGAAGAAGGCTGTCTGAGTTTACCGGATGTATTCGGATCTGTGAAACGAGTTGAAAAAATAATTATTAGAGGTATGAACGAAAAAGGTGAGAAGGTAGAATACAAAACCGGAGGTCTCTTCGCCAGAGTATTACAGCATGAATATGATCATCTTGACGGAATTTTATTCGTTGATCATATATCGAAACTAAAGAAGATATCGATCCTGCGAAAATTGAAAAAACTTGAAAGCACCACATCGGAAAATGGAGTAAATATCGGGTAGTTGATGCAAATCAAAACAGTTATTTTTATGGGAACCTCACAATTTGCTATGCCTTCGTTGAAACTATTGGCTTCAACAAGATTTTGCCCTTCTTTGTGTATAACTCAACCGGACAGACCGAGAGGAAGAAATCTTAAACTCAATTACACTGAAATTAAAAAAGTAGCTATCGAACTGAATTTACCTCTTTATCAGCCAGAAGATGTTAACAGCAATGAAAGTCTAAATAGAATTTCCGAACTGAACCCCGATATCATTATTACTGTCGCTTATGGTGGATATCTAAAGAGAACATTACGTAAAATTCCCGTTCTGGGTTGCATCAATCTTCATCCTTCTTTGTTACCAAAGTATAGAGGAGCAGCTCCTATAAATTTTACTCTTTTCAATGGAGAAAGGATAACCGGAAATACGATCTTCAGGATTGTAGCAAAAATGGATGCTGGTCCTGTTTTTTACCAGTCGAAACTGGAAATATTAGAGGAAGATAACTATTCGACCTTATCAGAAAAATTAGCAGTTGCCGGAGCAGTGGATTTGATAAAAGTCCTGAATCTCCTGGAAGAAAATGATATTTATCCTGAAATCCAGAATGAAGAAAAAGTATCATTTAGTAATAAATTAGTAAAATCGGATTTCTTGATCGACTGGAGTATGGAATTTTATAAGATTAGAAACAGAATAAGAGGATTAGCAGATAAACCCGGGGCATTTACTTTTTTCAGGGGAAAACAACTGAAAATACTTCAGGTAAGAGAATTAATAGAGCATTCTTTCGAAAAACCGGGTACCATAGTAGATCTACCGGGGAAGAAGGGAATAGTTGTAACAACGGGGAGTAATAATCTGCTTCTGGAAAAGGTACAACCGGCTGGAAAAAAAGTAATGCAGGCTTTTGAGTTCAATCTGGGTGCAAGGATCAAACCAGGAGAAAGATTCACTAATGGAATTTGAGATCAATACAAAAGGTAAGGGATTAATCTTAGTATTATCCACAATAACCCTTATCCTCATGATGATCATAACCACCCTGCTCTGGTGGTTTATATCTCCTCGATTGCATGAGATAAGTAATATCCTTGCCAGTTTATCTCTAACACTACTCAGATTTTTTTATCTGGTACTGATCTCCGGATCAATTCTCATTTATCTTACCAGTTTACTTGAGAGAAATTTTTTAATTGCTAAATTTGCAGTAAGAGCTTTCATTAAAATCCTTTTCCCCCTAACAGTTTTTCTAGGTAGTCTAATTGGCATTAGAAAGGATAGAATCGAGGAATCTTTTGTTCATTTGAATAATGCCTTTATAAAAGCGGTTAAAAAGAAGTTCAAACACTCAGAGATTCTGATACTCCTTCCTCATTGTTTGCAGAATTCGGATTGTGGAATAAGGATCACTTATAACATTAAAAATTGTGAACGTTGCAACAAGTGTGATATCAGTGAATTAGTAAAAATCTCTGATGAATATGATATCAAGATTGCAATAGCTACCGGTGGAACGCTGGCCCGGAAAATTGTAATTGAAAACAAACCTAAGATGATCGTAGCAGTTGCTTGTGAAAGAGATCTTGTGGATGGTTTGAGAGAAGTTTTCCCCATTCCTGTATACGGGTTGTTAAATGAACGTCCTGAAGGACCATGTTTCAATACTAGAGTTTCTGTTGAAAAAATGAAAATGGTATTGAAATATCTCTTAGGTTGATCATGCAGAAAAAAAGGGATAAAAAAAAATTCAAGAGGAAAAACTTAAAATTCAGTAATATTTCTATAGAAAACATAGATGAATTTCAGGATAAAGAAGTCATTAAAGAACGAAAGGCAGAAAAAAAACTGGTCTCGAAATCGGAATATAGCCAGAAATCAGATCTCAAACTTCAAAAAGGGAGAATTCTCGAAGTAAAAGCGAATTATTCCTGTATGGTTAAACTGCCTGATCAGGTAATTGAAGCAATTTTGAGTGGAAGATTGAAACAGATTGGCGTTAGTACAAGGAATATTATTGCTGCCGGAGATTTTGTGAATGTAGATCTCTCTAAAGAGCCAAGAATAGAAGAAATTCTTACACGTAATAACAGTCTTTCCCGATTTTCAGATAAGATTTTTCAGACCGAAATAATTATAGCAGCAAATATCGATCAAGTAGTGATTACAACATCTTACCTGGAACCTAAAATTAGTTTCGGACTTATTGACAGATATCTCTGTGCAGCTAAAATTTTCAGAGTAGAACCGATTATATGTGTTAACAAGATTGATCTGGCAGATGATATTGATGACGTCATCTCGGATTGTTCCTTTTATAAAGAGGAGGGTTTTACAGTTGTATACACATCGGCTGTTACAGGAGCCGGTCTTGAAAAATTAAAAAAGTTATTGAAAGGCCGAGACACGGTTTTTTCCGGTCATTCGGGTTCAGGAAAAACTTCTATTTTGAATAAATTAATGCCGGGACTTGATCTGACAGAAGGTTTGGTCAGTGATTACAGTGGAAAAGGTATCCATACTACTACGAGAACAAGATTGATTTCCTGGGATTTCGGCGGTTACCTTGTCGATACTCCGGGTATTAAAACCTTTGGTTTGAAAAGAGAAGACAGGGATATTATTCCAAGGATATTCCCCGGTTTTAAAAAGAGATATTCCTTATGTAAATTCAAAAATTGTACTCACCTGCATGAAAAAGATTGTGCAATTAAAAATGCTTTGGAAAATGGAAAATATCCTCGAGAGAGATATGATTCTTATGCAAGAGTAATGGCTTCGCTGACGTGATAGGAGTTGATATGAAAAAATTTGGGATTTTTATTAATCCGAATTACAAGGATATTAACCACGTTTTTGAACTACTTCGCAGGCTTCATACTAATTCGGAACTTTCTTTTTATATGCTGCCGGAACAGAGCGAATATGCTCCCAAGTATATCGACATTCTGGAAAAAGAACAGTACAACAGTGTGGAATGTATTCTGACTTTTGGAGGTGATGGGACTTTTTTAAGAGCTGTGAAATTCTCATTGATGACAGATGCACCATTATTAGGTATTAACCTTGGGAAACTTGGTTTTTTGTCGGAGAGCAGTTTGGAAGAACTGGAAAAATCGATCGATGATCTAAAAAAAAATAAATTCAAGATCCAACATCGAATACTGATGAAAATCGATGTAAAAAGGGATAACAAAATAATATTTTCCTCTCTGGCTTTGAATGATGCAGTTATACATAGGGGTGATGCCCCCAGGTTGATCGATATCAAAGTTTCCAGTAATCACAGATTTGTCCTGGAAACAAGATGTGATGGCTTTATTGCTGCTACTCCTACCGGATCTACAGCCTACTCCCTTTCGGCCGGTGGGCCGATTATTTCACCTGTTATGGAAGCAATAGTACTAACGCCATTGAATCCGCATGTACTTACGGTTCGTCCTCTTGTATTTTCCGCCCAAGATACGATCCGGTTTCAATTGCTGACACCAAATCATAAAAGTATTCTCCAACTCGATGGAAAAAACAGTAAGGAACTGGAATACAACGATGAAGTAATTGTTAATTCTGCGTCTCGAAAGATCAAATTTATAAAACTTACAAATAAGACTTTTTATCAGATTCTAAGAAAGAAGCTCAATCTGGGAAGAATATGATCCTAAAGCTGGAATTGAAAAATTTCATAATTGCGGAAAGTCTTAATATAGATTTTACTGGTGGATTGCAGATACTATCCGGTGAGACTGGAGCAGGAAAATCTATCATTGTCGGTGCGATCGACCTGATCTTCGGGGGAGAGCTAAGACCAGGAATACTGCTGGATGATTCCAGACCAGCGATCCTGGAGCTTACCCTGAACTATGATGAATCAAACTCTAAACTTGTGTATTTGGTCAATGAATACGATATCGATGTCTCTGAAAAAGAATTATTCTTCCGACGTGAAATCACGACCGAGATAAAAGGTAAATCCTTTGTCAACGGTCGCAGGATTTCTAATAAAGTAGTGAAGGAATTCAGAATTGCCTTGCTGGATTTTCACAGTCAAAGGGATCAGCAGAGATTATTTGATAAGAATTATCAGTTGGAGATCGTTGATCGATTTGACAATTTAATAGATATCCGGGAAAAATATAAAACAAAATTTACTTCATTAATCAAAGCCGTTAACAAATTAAATGATCTTACAAAAGTAGAAAAGGATAATAAAGAAAAGGTTGTACTTTATCAATATCAGGTCAATGAACTCGAATCTCTTGATCTGAAAAATAATGAAGATGTGGATCTGGAACGCGAACTTAATATTCTCAATCATGCGGAAGAAATTATCAGCCTTGCAAGTTCACTGAATTCATCTCTATATGAAAGTGATAATTCAACCCATGATCTGATCAATAATTACCTTTTTCGATTCACCAGCTATGAGAATGATAATGACAGGATCAAACAGATTGTTGTTGCCCTGAAAGAAGCATTAACAGGAATAGAAGATGCAGTTGCTTCTTCACAGTCAGTTCTGAATATGATCTCAGTTGACAAAGATTTGCTGGATCAGACCGTTAACAGATTGAATGATATCAACAGAATGAAAAGCAAATATAAACTTGATCTTAATAGGTTACAGAAATATCTTGAGAACATTAGAAAGGAGATTAAAAGCCATAGTTCCCAGAAAGACAGAATAGATAAACTTCAGCAACAGATCGAAAAGGACAGTATTGAGTTGAGGAAAATGGCAGGAGAATTATCAAAGAAAAGAAAAAAAACAGCTATTAAACTAGAACAGGAAATCAAAAAAAATATAAGAAAATTAGCGATACCGGATGCAGAAGTAGAAATTAAATTTGAACCGTTAGCAGAAAAAAATGGCAAGTCACCATTAATTACAGGTTTAAATGAAGACGGCATGGATCAAGTAAATATCTATTTTTCAGCTAATAAAGGAATAAAAATTCAACCCCTGAACTTAACAGCTTCAGGAGGAGAACTTTCTAGGTTTCTTCTAACTATAAAAAAAATAATCTCGGAGCAAGTGGATAAAAAAACGATTATGCTTGACGAAATAGATTCAGGAATTGGAGGTAAAACGGCTGAACTGTTGGGAAATTTTATCCATGATATTGGTAAATTCCATCAGGTTCTGTGTATAACACATCTGGCTCAGATCGCTTCTTATGCAGACAGGCATTTTGCCATAAAAAAGTATGATGGAACCAGTGGTCCCAGGATCGAAGTTACAGTTTTGAATAGAGAGGATAAAAAAAAGGAAATCGCCCGTATGGTATCAGGTAAGCAATCGAATGTGGCTCTGAAACATGCTGAAGAAATTCTAAAAAAAAGGAAAATATTTTATGATCACGATTAGAAAAAATGTCAAAATTTCAGTAGTAATACTTATATTTGTAATATCAGTCATTGCTGGGGTAACAAAATCTGAATTACTGGAATTTTTTTCCCCCCAGAATTACAGAATAGAAAGTGATGATGCTGAAAGGATCTTTGAAAAAGCAAATTATATTAAAAAAGCAAGGATCACTTATTTTGTTGATGATAATTATAAGACTTCAGAGAAGATTAAACAATTGATTAATCAGGAAAGTTACAGAATAATATATTCAAAAACCGAGGAGAATTATTTAATATCCATAGTAGAATCACCGGATTCTCTTTATGATTATAACAGCAAATGGTTTAATCGGATAAAGGGTCTACAGGAAGAGCATGTCAGGTCGAAAGAATTGCCGGAATTCAGTTACAATCTATTGGAACACGTCAAAAATAAGGAAACTACCAAGACAAAATTACTGAAAATGATTTCCCAGAGTAATTTACCCGATAGAATACTGAGTCTTAATAAACAACTGGAAAATATTCAGGCAGAGATCGACAGTCTGATAATCCAAAGCAGAACCCGAGATCTTTATATTAACAATTATCTGATATTGATTCTCGTTAAGGAAAATCAACGAAACGACATTAATCTCCTGGCCAGATTGTATCAATTCATAGTAACCACGATCATAATGATTTTCTTCCTGATCATTGTCTTCCTGATCTTGTATCTGATCTTTGTATTAATCATGAACCTGATGAATGTAATGGGTGTCAGAACATCAAGAAGATCCTCCGGATACTATTACAACAGACCCTATCGTAGAAAAGTAAGAAGAATATACAAGGATTCAAAAAAACCTGAAAAGGAAACTAAAAAAAGTTAATTGGAGGTAAAATGGAAAGCTGGATGATTTGGATTGCTGCTGGAATAATCTGCATGATCATTGAAATTTTCACTCCCGGATTTCTTTTTATGAGTTTTGGCATCGGTGCGATTGTGACAGGAATATTATCAATATTTGTTAATAATATTAACATCCAGGTAGTTATATTTATTGTTATTACATTCCTGTTATTCATTAATCTTCGCAAATTCAGTAAAAAATTGATAAGCAATGAATCAGAAGAGACAAATATTTTTGCTCTGAAAGGTAAAAAAGGAATAGTAACGAGAGAAATACCCGAAGATGGACGTGGTTATGTCAAGATCGGCGGTGAGGAATGGTCTGCGGTTACCAGGGATGGAAAAGCAATTGCAGAAGGTGAGAAAATCTCAGTCGAATCTTCGGAAGGAAATAAATTGATCGTGAGCAAGATTGAAGCGAAGGAGGAATAAATATGGTTATATTAATAATATTAGCGGTTTTTGTTATTATTTTGATCCTGAAAGGATTGGTTATTGTTAAGCAGGCTCAGGTCATGATAATTGAGCGGTTGGGAAAATATAATCGTACTCTGGAAAGCGGTCTTCATATTATATGGCCTGTTTTTGATAGGACCAGGACCATTGACTGGCGGTTTACCAGGACTGATCTTAAAGGCAATAAATATATACAAATAAAGTCGCAATCTAGAATTGATCTCAGGGAAACAGTATATGATTTTCCCAGACAGAATGTGATAACCGCTGATAATGTGTCGATAGAAATAGATGCCCTGCTCTATTTTCAAGTCACAGATCCGGTTAAAGCTGTTTATGAAATAACTAATCTACCACAAGCTATCGAAAAGTTGACACAGACGACTCTGAGAAATATAATTGGTGAACTGGAGCTCGATAAAACACTAACATCCAGGGATACTATTAATTCAAAACTCAGGGATATTCTGGATGAAGCCACCGATAAATGGGGAGTAAAAGTAAACAGAGTGGAATTGCAGGATATAAACCCTCCTCATGAGATCAAGATTGCCATGGAAAAACAGATGAGAGCGGAACGTGACCGCAGGGCAAAGATACTGGAAGCGGAAGGTGATAAAAGATCTCAGATCCTTATTGCCGAAGGTGACAGGGAAGCAAAGATCAAAAGGGCTCAAGGAGAGGCGCAGTCCAAAATTTTGATAGCGGAAGCAGAAGCAAAAGCTATAAAAGAGGTTTCAAAAGCTGTGGAATCAACCGGTACGGATCCCGCTCAATACCTGTTAACTGTGAAATATATCAATGCTTTCAAAAATATAGTTCAGAATAATGATAAAACAGTTGTAGTGCCCTACGAAGCTTCAGCAATTCTGGGTTCGGTAAAGACCCTGGAACAGATATTCAAGACGAAATAGAAAAAAGCATTAATTTATCATAAATAGCAGATAGTTTTAAAGGAGAATAGATGTCGGAAATAATGTCGATATACGGTAGAGAAATTCTGGATTCCAGGGGAAACCCGACGATCGAAGTGGAGGTGCAACTGGAAACAGGGATAGTAGGCTGGGCAGCAGTTCCCAGCGGAGCTTCCACAGGAGAATACGAAGCCGTTGAATTAAGAGATGGTGATCCCAAGAGATACAAGGGAAAAGGTGTTCTTAAAGCCGTCAATAATGTGAATGAAATAATAGCCCCTGTTTTGATTGGTTACCAGGCAGAGGATCAAACGGTTATCGATAAAATGATGCTGAAATTGGACGGCACGAGCAATAAACAGAAATTGGGAGCTAACGCAATCCTTGGAGTATCACTTGCCTGTGCCAGAGCAGCGGCTGCAGAGCTTGATCTTCCTCTATATAAATATATAGGTGGTCCCAATGCCAGATTATTACCTGTCCCAATGGCAAATATTCTAAATGGCGGGAAACATGCCGATAATAATGTGGATCTGCAGGAATTCATGATCATGCCTCTGGGAGCAAGTTCGTTCCGGGAAGCACTCCGAATGAATGCCGAAGTGTTTCATACTCTCAGAGCGTATCTAAGAAAAGAAGGCTTTAACACTGCCGTTGGAGATGAAGGAGGATTTGCCCCTGACCTGAGATCCAACGAGGAAGCTCTTAAAATATTAATAAAAGCCATATCTCTGGCAGGATATAAACCCGGAGAAGATATCTTTATTGCTCTCGATCCCGCTTCATCTGAATTCTATCTTGATGGAAAATATCAACTGCAAGCGGAAAATGCCAGTTTAAACTCGGAAGAAATGGTTCAGTATTATGTTAATCTGGTAAAAAAATACCCTATTGTATCCATAGAAGATGGTCTCGCTGAGGATGATTGGGATGGCTGGAAATTGATGACCCGTGAGCTGGGAGACAAAATCCAGATTGTGGGAGATGACCTCTTCGTTACTAATGTAAATAGATTAAAGAGAGGCATAGCTGAAAAATCTGCTAATTCTATCCTGATAAAACTCAATCAGATTGGATCACTTACGGAAACACTGGACACAATAGAACTGGCGAAGACATCATCCTTTACGACAGTCATATCTCACCGCAGCGGTGAAACCAGCGATACCTTTATCGCCGATTTGGCAGTCGCTGTAAATTCAGGTCAGATCAAGACAGGATCCATCTGCCGTAGTGAAAGAATTGCAAAATATAATCAATTGTTAAGAATTGAAGATGATCTTGGTGAAAACGCAAGGTTTATTGGGAGAGAGGTATTTTATAATCTGAAATGATACAGGAGGTTACAGATGAAAATGCCCATTTTGCTCGTTGGTTTTTTATTAATTTTAATAGCCTGCTCCACAGAAGGTGATCTAAAGGTCATCAACCGAACTGCCCACAATCTCTACTTTTCTGTAAAGGGAAATGACTACGTACTGGAAGGGGCTACCGAAGAGGAAATTGATGAAAATATCGGTCCTTCTAAAACAGTTTCTTTTAACACCGGAAAACAGTTTTTGTTCTGGGGCGGAGACAAAAAAAAAGTAGATCTTGAAATAGAAGGGGAGACCTTTTTATTACCGGATAATAATACAACAACCGAAGTTAAAATAGAATCCGGTTCTACCACAAAGGTTTTTACCGATCCTACTCATGCCGGTGTTAAAGTCATTAATGAATCGGGTTATGATATTGTCTGGTTATATTGTTTCACGGATTTTGATCCGACTTTGAGAGTTCTTTCTGATAATATACCAGATGGAACACAATTCTATGATCAATTGGCACCATCCTCATCCGAGACACAATTATACTATACCTTTAAGATTGTACTGGATAATTTCGAAGAATATTATTATGGCGGACTTATGGATGAAAATGCCAATCTTGGTATAGACGATCAATATCTAATCCACATGATAGGAGCAAGATAAATATAATCGGGGGCTGTGAGTCAGCCCCTTTTTTTTGAATTGTTAAAAGGTCGAATTTGCAGTGCTATAAACCATATTCTAAAGTTTTTTTTTAACAATTGCTCCATCTAAATTTTTTGCAAAGCCTTTATTGATGCGATTCAGGTTTCAGGTTTCCTCAAAACGTGGTGCAAAGAAGATTTTACTGATCTGTATCTATCTATGTAACAAGATGTTATATTTTTATGGTGTTAAAGTAAGTCTAACAGCATGTTTCATTCGTAATATGTAGGTGATGTTGGCCAACATCACCTGCTAAACCATTCCTCTAAAAAGAACTCGGTCACAACAACAACAAATTTGTTTCCCCTTGTAAAAGCATTGAAAAGAAATTGGTAAAAATACTATTCTTTACATATTGGGAATTGTATTCCTAAAATGTATACAGGAGACGTAAGCTATGATTAATAGAAAGATACAGAGTTTGCTAAAAGATTGAATTATTTAAGGAAATTAGAAAAAAATATTGATAAATCAGTGTTAATTATGAGAAATAATGTTAAACAACATAGAAATGAACATTCAATCTATGGGTTTCCGTTTATTGAAGAGTTAGTTGGAAAACTATAATGGAAATAATACCCTTATTTAGTTCAGTACCTTGAAGACAGTGCAGATAAAACACACTCATGCAACTTTCCTATCATATTCTCTGGAGAATAACGACTGAACTCACTGGTTTTTATGGAGCGTAGCGGAATTGCCAGCCCAGTACCTTGTTAGCCACATATTTGCCATCCAGCAACAATTAATGTTAACACAACTATCAATAACCCAAACTACAGCGGCACGTTTTTTTCTGTGGAAGTGAAAGATTTGTATTTTTTTGGGCGTAAGCCTTTTCCAAGTGATATCCATTCTGCCGAGTATATTTGAGCAGTAAGTTCTTGTTCTAAACGTAGAATGACATTAAATTTTGCTTTATTAAGTTTGCCATAATTATCAATGAGATTTCTCCAAGAATTGCATAGAAGTAAGCCAACAACAGAGAATCCATAGAGTATCAATATTGACCCAGTATTTATTATTCCCGTTTTTACTAATAAGCCAGCAATAGTAAGCAAACTGCCAATTACTGTAATAAAAAATGCATTTGTTTTTTGCCTTCTTTGAATTAAGCTTTCAGATGATTCAATCATTAATTTATACAATTCAAAAACATCTTTACTATTTGATGAGAAGCAATTTTCAAATTCTTCTTTTAGTTCGTATAGTGATTTTAGTCTTAAAATTGAGGTTGCATCATCATCGTTTTTATTGAGTTCAATAATTTCTATTCCAGCATCTTTTACTTTTTCAATTTCCCATTTTGCATTTTCTGATTCCTTACAAGAACTGGGGTTAAAAACAACAGTCGCTTCAGCCTGACTTATAGCACTCTCTGCCTTTTGTTTCCATTCATTACCATCAGAGCTATCCAAGAATATAGGTTGTATTTTTAAAGACAAATTTTGCGCAAGTTTTTTTAACTTCTTTTTTGCATGTTTTCTATCTTTAAACCTATGTATAACAAATAATTTCATTATTCCTATCGTCCACCACTAATAAGTGTTTTGAGATTAGTCCATGTCCATTTATAGACTTTATCTGAAGAGGAAGCTGATGAAGGTTTTGTACAATGTTTATCCGAATACGCTGCTAGCAAAAAATATGGTCTTCTCTTTTCCTTTGATATTGTTAGTTCAGCGGCAACGCCAGTTGCATTATGTGTCTGTGTTCCACAGAGAACAATTACTAAATCTACATTATCCATACGACGACTTACTTTTTCTTTCCAATCGCCAGTCAAATGTTCTCTAACTGAATTATCCTTAAACTCAAATGGACTATCAGGGAGTTTTGCCTACCCTGCAAGCATTTTCTTTGCACCTTCATCATGGTCAATATCGAAACTAATAAAGATTCGTTTCTTTGTTACCATTTTTTCTCCTTATTTAGGCCCAACGCTACTAATCAGCCGTGTAGCTTTTTGCGTCGACTGCATTAGCCTTGTTGGGTTTCTTCTTGTTGGATTTTTTCTTGTCATTTGGAATGAAGACAATCTCACCTCCCGTCTCAAGCTTCTGATTAATGACAATTTTTCCACTTGTAACGCCAAGATCCAAATCTGCTGTTGCAAGTTGTGCTATACATCCTGTATCACCGGATTCTCTGTATTCTTGGAGGACAAATGGAATGCTTGTCATTTCAATCTTATACTGAGCCACCGTGTTTATGCAACGGATCCTCTCCCTCCGTCCGGTGACACTATCGATAATAGTAAGATTCTTGGGCACAAGCTTAATACGCTTGACGTATATTCCCACTTTCGGCTTAATCAGCAATTCGTCCTTTTGTTTGTTTAGTGCTGTAATTAGATTGTTTCGGAGCATATCTATAGTGATATTTTCACCTTCGTCCGTCTCAAGAGTGTAATGATCTGGTTTTTTATCGAAATCATTCTCTGGAATAATATTGAAATGAATGTGAACATAGGTAGTTCGATACAATTCGAGATTTTCGCAGAGTAGCCATGGTAAGACGTTGACTTGGTCAAGAGAAAGGCAGCGTATTCCAAGAGACTTTGCCTTTGCTGGAGCAGTTTTTGTGAACCCAACGGATGACACGATAACCCCTTGTCCAATCCCTGTTTCCTGGCATTTATTTGCAAAACCTTCAAGCTGATTTACGCCAACAGGTCGGTTTCTGTCTCGGCATTCGATAGCAACTAGAATAGTATGATGTCCAGAGGTGATTGTCAGAACAACATCGTGCTCACGCAACCGTCCCGTCGACTTGTCATATAAGCGTTTGGGTGACTCAACTGTGACCAAGTCGTTAATTGCGAAATGGCGTTCAAGGTATGCAACTAACTTTTCGAGAGATCGTCCTTTTCTCATCTTCTATCAAACCTAACATATTAATATACTGAACGCATCTTGATATACTTCAAATCCAAGCGTAAAATATTAAATAATCTTAAACTATAATTCATAAATCAAATACTTATTAATTATAAACTTCGGTCAAATTTTTTTTCATACTTCAAATTGAGATATTTTAATTTTTCTAATAATATGGAAGACATCTTGCTATTAACAATAATCACTATCTTGAATTTATTATTCCCTGTTATCAAGAATGAAAGGATATATGCATCGGAATGTGGCAAACAAAGTTACCCAATATTTGTTGAATAAGAGGGCAGTATTTAACGACTTGAGTTAATGAGATCTGCTCTGCAGGGGTTCATTGCATTACCTGGGTTTATAGCAGATAAGATTTAGTATTCAGGTTATTACGAAAAAGATGCAGGTTGCGAAATAATAAATATATGGACATGCTATCCTGTTTTTATACTAACTAATCATGTCCTGATTATCGAAAACAAAAAAAAGGTTGACTCAATGTAAATAATTCCTCGATTTTGAATTAGTTAATTCATTTGAGAATATTACCATCGGAATGGAAATTGAAGTTTACACAAAATTATGGACACTACTTTTAATGAGATACAGGATATATTTATTTGGGATATAAATTGTGAATTCTAATTCAGGAGTTAATCTATGAGAATACTATTAATAATAATATTTTTGGTTCCAGCAGTAAACATTTATTGTGAAAACAATTTTGAAGAACTGCTTTATCTCGAAGGTGATTTTAATGGTGAAAAATTCGGAAAATATACAGCAGCGTTAGATTTCAACGGTGATGGATATGATGACCTTGCTGTAGCATCTCCAAATTATTATGACGGTGTTAATGAAAATACTGGAAGGATCAGTATCTATTTCGGTGGAGAGACGTTTGACGATATAGCAGATCTTGTTATTAACGGATATTATCCTTCCAGCAGTATTGGGATTAACATATCCAACCTTGGTGATATGAACAATGATGGTAAAGAAGATTTAGGATTTACCCAACATCCAGAAATCAGTAATGTCGGAGCTTATATTCTATTTGGTAATACAGAGAATAACACTTCTGCAGATTTTAGTTATATTTTCCCACCTTATGAATATAATAATTGGTTATTTATCCATGGATTGGGCGATATGAATAATGATGGTTATGATGATGCAGGAATTTCTATTGATAAACTTGTTTTTGAATCGGAATTCTACATCATATATGGTTCGAATAATGAATTGTTAGCAGATTTATTTGGAGCATTTGGTGAATATGGAAGGCCAGGATTAGCGGGGGTAGGAGATGTAAATAATGACAACTATGATGATTTTTGCCTTGGGTATCATTTATCCAGAGATCCAGAGATCAATACGAACATATTATATTATGGTGGAGAAGTGATTGATACAACAAACACAGTAACATTATATGAATTCACTGGTTTAACAAACACGAATATTGGGCTGGCTGCTGGAAATATCAATGGAGATGAGTATGCCGATTTTGTTGGTGATTTTGGTGCTCTTTATGTTCATGTCTGGTTAGGTTCGGATAATATTACGAATCAATATGATCTCGAACTTAACGATACTCTGGGAGGATCAAATGGTAAAGGTTTTGATTACGGTGACCTAAATAACGATGGTTATGATGACATGGTTTTTGGAATGCCAGGATATGCCTGGGATGACGGCAGGGCATTTCTTTTCCTTGGAGGAGAAGATCCCAATAGTACAATAGATTTTGAATTTGAGCCAACCGGTGTTGGACGACGTTTTGGCTCATCTGTAAGTATCGGGAATTTCAATGGAGATGAGTTTGATGATATTGCTATCTCTGGACCTGAGTCAATTTTACAAACTCATCCTGGTTATGTTTATATCTATTCAGGTAATGCTGATCTCGAGGATTATGTTTCAACTGATGAAAATGAATTACCAAAAAAATGTAATATTGAATTCAAAGCCTATCCCAATCCCTTCAATCCAACAATTGCTTTCGAAATAAAAGCAGAAGGTTACAAAAACCTTCAAATTGAAATTTTTAATGTAAAAGGGCAGAAAGTGACGGATATAGCTCTGCCCAATGTTTCTAAAAGCAATCAATTAACATCTAACTGGAATGCATCAGAATATGCTTCAGGTATTTATTATTGCAAACTTGTCAATATCGAGAATAATCAAATTTTAGCTAACAGAAAAGTAACATTATTAAAATAATCTTATCTAAGACCGCTTTAATAAAACATATTCTATATGGAGGAATTATTATGTCGTTTAAAAAGAAAATTACCTCAGGATTGATTTTATTTCTTGTTATCATTATTTCAAACACTTTTTGTGAAGAATTTCCAATTGGAGCATATTCTTACTTTAATGGGAATGCTTCTACAACCTTTTTTGAATTGCTTTCAGAATGCAATTATAATTTCCATGTTTGTGGTGCTTCAGGTGAGTTAACTGATTTGTACAATAAATCGTGCGATAACAATTTGGGTGTTATACTCATTGATTTAAATTGGGAACCAGATTATGAAAATCCCGAGGATGGATCAATTGGAACTTATTTTTCAACAACAACAAATAATTACACATACGAGGCTGAATATTCTGGAGTGAATCAATATTTTGGTCCTGACCAACAAGAAAACTTATCAAAATATTATTATAGAACAACTTATACAAATGATTTAGATCTCATCGGAGAATCATTTTATGATGATGATGCATCAAATGAATATTGTATGTTTTGTTCTGAAGAATATCCTTATAATCATGATTGTGGATACGCCACAAAAAATTTATACTGGAAATGGCAGTATTACCAAACGGCTGATATTAAACTGCAAAATCACATACGTTTCAAAAAACATTGGGAGGGAAACAATAAAGTCATCTTGCAAGATACTCTCTACATCGAATTGTTAATCAATATTGATCCACTAAATTATACAG
>JAUVIJ010000092.1 GCA_030592835.1 Candidatus Cloacimonadota bacterium
GAGAAAAGGATCAAAGGTTGTGTGATCAGAGGTATTAACTGGCAACAGAATATACAACCGACGAATTACAGAAAACATGTTTTCAGTGGAAAATGTCATCTGGAGAAGAACAACGAGATCGTTTTAGGTTATAGAATTGCCAATATCCTCAACGCTGTAATAGGTGATTCGATCAAGATCTCGATCCCGTAAGTATCAGATATAACCCCACTTGGTTTTAAGCCCAAGGAAAAATATTTCCGGATTGTCGGATTGTATAAATCCGGGATGTATGAATATGACGATCAATTCGCTTTCATAAATCTGAGTTCTGCTCAGGAATTCTTCTCAATGGATCAGGAATATACCATGCTGGAAGTTGCACTGGTAGGCTCAGCAATCGAGCATGCTGATTATTTGAGTTATAAATGGGAAAGGGAATTGAATGCCGAGAGTTATGAGTATCAGATCAGCAGTTGGGTAGATTTTAATGGAAATCTGTTCACTTTATTGGAATTGGAAAAATGGGTTATATTCATAATTTTAAGTTTTCTTATTCTTATAGCTTCCTTTAATGTGATCAGTAATGTTACGGCTTCTATTCTGGAAAGAAAACAGGATTTGGGTATCCTGCAAGCTTTCGGGACGTCAAGAAGCTTGATTCGGAAGATATTTCTCAGCAAATCCCTGATACTTGCAGGAATCGGGGTTTTTACGGGTTTGCTTCTGGGAATTCTGACAGGTATAATATTGAGCGAGCAGAAGATTTTTTTATTGCAGGCAGATGTTTATTTTCTGGAGAAGATTTATGTGAAATTCAGTTTTTTCAATAATTTTCTGATCGCATTAATCTCGATGTTGATGGTTTTGTTAGCTAGTCTTATCCCTCTTAAGAAGATTTCTAAGATGCAGATCACGGATATTCTGAGGGATCATATATAAATCTGGAGGTAACCTTTGAGTTTGATCGAAGCCCTGAACCTGGTGAAGAGTTATCGGGAAACCACTGAAAAACTGGATGTTATCAAAGGCTTGAACCTTGTTGTTGAATCTGGAGAAATGTTAGCCATTACCGGGGAATCAGGGAGTGGTAAAAGCACTCTTCTGCATCTTCTCGGAATGCTTGATTCCTGGGATGAGGGAAAGATCTTCTACCAGGGAAAGGAAATCTCCATTCAGGATAAAAACATTAATATTTTTAGAAATACAACGATTGGTTTTATTTTTCAGTTTCATTACCTGCTTAAAGATTTTACCGCAGAAGAAAATGTTGCTATGCCCATGTTCATCAGGACCCGGAACTATAAGAATAGCCTGAAAAAAGCCCGTGAAATCCTCAAAAATATGGATCTCGATACCAGAAGGCATCATTATCCGAATCAATTGAGCGGAGGTGAACAACAGAGAGTTGCCGTTGCCAGAGCTTTGATCAATGAACCCAAAATAGTTTTGGCAGATGAGCCCACCGGTAATCTGGATCGTAAACACAGCATTGAATTAATCGATCTGATGATCGGACTGAATAAGAAAAATTCACAAACCTTTATTATTGCAACTCATGATCTGGAAAGTGCTGCCAGAATGAATCGGCATCTGGTCTTGAAAGATGGAGTTCTTATCTCCGAATGATTATCTTCTGGTGAAGAGGTGAAACATAAAAAGTGGCTTCTAATTGTGATCGGTGTCTTAATACTGATCAACCTCGCATTTCTAATACTGTTCCGCTATGTTCATATCGATAAAAGCGTGCAGACAAAACTGGAAGCTTATTTGTCTGCGAAATTACAGGCAGAGATCAGGATCAGAGAATTCGATTTTAATGATAAACAGATCAATATATCCGGTATGGAGTTTAAGGATAACTCGGGAAATTATCAGATCTATCTCCCTCAGGTATTCGTCGAATACAATCTGTCTGCCCTGCTATTTTCCCGAATAACAAGGTCGAAAGCAATTAAGAGTATCAAGATCTTTCAACCGGAAATAGAAGTTATAATCGATCAAACCGGGTTAACAGGTAAAAAGAACAACCGAATTCCAGATTTTTCTACGTATTTCCGGGATTTACAATTACACGATGGAATCCTGAAAATAATCTATATTTCGCCTTCTGTATCCTGGAAACAAACTTTTTATGGATTGCAGGGACGTCTAAAGAACAAAACCTTTTCGGAAATCACTTTGAATGCTTATAATGCTGATTCTGCTGCCGTAACCTGTAATATCAAGCTCAAGAAGGATCGAGTGGAAGAGATAGATCTTGAGATGAGGCATTTTGCCCCGGATTCGATTGCGATCAGCAGTCTGGAAAATTTTCATACTTACTGTGACCTTGATCTTATTCTGGATAAAGAAAAACTTACTTTTTCGGGTGGACTTCATGATCTAACCGCAGATCTCGATGATATTGAGATAAATGCAGATTCGATCATTTTCAGTGGGGATGAAAATTTTTCCGGGATTAGTTGGAATAACTTGAAGATCAATGCTCATCCGGTTTATGGATGGATAGAATTATTATATCCGGAAGATATGATTTCTTTATCCGGGAATTTGAACATCTCTGGCATAGAGATAAGTGATTATTTACCTGATATCAACGGCAGGATTAATTCCGAATTTGAGATCAGTGGATCTTTGAATGATCCGGTTGTTAAAGGTAGTTTGATCTCCGAATTAATTGAATATAAAGATCAAAACTTTAATGAAACAGATCTGATTTTCCAATATAAAGATAAGGAAATCGTTATTCAATCTCGCAAAATCCTCTGGTTTGGGAACAATCTGGAACTGACCTGTAATTATGAATTAGATCGAGGAGTGGAATTCCAAATTTTGTGTCAATCACTGGAGTGGGGTCAGGATAATTTTAAGATTTCCGCAGAAGCTGTTTTCCGGGGTAATTATTCAGAGGATCTCAATGCAGTCTTTGAATTAGGGAACTTATCTTTAATTACCGATTACGCTAAACTGGATGAATTATCCTTTAATGGATCTTTTGATGGAGATCTTGCAGCTTTTAATCTGCGAAATATTGGAGATTCTATCGAATTATCAGGAACCGGGAATATAACATCCCAACAATTTCAGACTCAATTGAAGCTGAAGAGGTTAGATCTGAATCAGGTATTCTCTCAAAAAACTTTACCACTATTATCTGGAACAACAATAATTCAAGGCAGCCCGGAGTTTTTTTCCTCCAACTCTTCTTTCATAATATATGATCAGGATTTTGGTAAATTAAATGGCAGGATCGAAGCTTCTGCTAATATAAATAGGATATCCAGAACTCTTGATCTTGATATTTCCAGTCAAAATCTGAAGTATAATTATGTACCTTTGACATTTTCAATTAAAGCAAATGGAAATTTTGATCATGTCAAGATCGGGGAATTCAAGATCAACAATGAGATCTATCTAAGAGGGTTCATTGATAACATAGATACACCGAGCTTATCTTTAACAGCCGAGGGTTCCAAAATAAGAATAAGAGATTATCTCGAATATTTCACGGAAGATTTTGTTTCAAGGCAGTATTCGGGTTTGCTGGATTTTAATATAACCTACAATTCAAACTCAGTCAACAACTTAGATGGAAAAATTCAAATAGAACAGTTAAGTTATAAAAAACTGAAAGATCTTTCAGTTTCCCTGATTTTATCCGGACCTCCGGATTCAATTTCAATAAATCCGATTGAGGTCAATAAGCAGGAGATTAATGTTTTTAAAGGGAAAGGTACAATGTCACTTTTTCCATCCCTACAATATTATTTTGAAGGAGGTGTAAAAGAGATTGATCTTGCGCAAATAATGCCAGATCTGGATTTTGGTGGCACTCTTTCTGCCGGGTTTAATTATTCCAGAGAAACGTTCTGTTCATGTTTGAATCTGGATCTCAATTGCCGTGATCTCAGCTACAAAAAACTTTTTATCGACAGTCTTGAAATTAATGCTGTACAGCAGGATTCACTACTTCGCATCAACAGACTGTTATTGCAAAGAAAAGATCTGTTCAAGCTTCAGGGTAATGGTGTTCTTGGATTTAACTTCCTTACTAATGAAATGCATTCGGTAAATGATCTTCTTCATCTGAATTTCCAGGGAGATCTTTTAAAATTGCTATCTCAAAATTGGGATTATATTATCAATGCAGATTCGGAAACAGATTTCTTCTTCGATCTGGGTACAACAGAAAACGGCTTGTCTGTAAAACATGGTCAGTTTCTCCTTGAAAAGGGAAATATGATCCTGAAAAATCAGTTGCAGCCGGTAGACAAGTTCCGAATCGATCTTTTTTTCGAAGATGATGAGATGGTAATTAACAAATTCCAACTCAGAATGGGACAGGGTGAATTAAGAATAAAAAACCGGATACGTAACAACGAAGAGGACCTTATACTTGGTATGATAAATCTTGGTCAATTCCTAGTCTGGACAGACTCTGACGGAATCCTCTTCCACTTACCTAAATATATGCCTTCAAATTCCATCGCGAAAATCAATATAACTGGTCAATATGGTGAATACATGATCATAACCGGTCCTTTTGATGATATGTTGATTAAAGGCGATATCTATTTTGCCAATGGTAATGGAATTTATCCTGCCAATACGGAAAATCTGCTCAAAATTTTTTCTCGGATTACCAGCGAAACGAAACAAAGGAGTTTTGATCTACCCCTTAAACTCGATCTGAAACTGCTTTTTGGTGATAACATCTATTATGTTACCTATCCTCTTAATCTGCAGATTATACCAGGTAGTTATCTACATTTAGTCTCCGATGACGAAAAGTTCGTGATAAAAGATGCGAACTTTACTTCCGAAGAAGGGACCATAGACATATTTGGAACCCAGCTTTTCGTTGATTATGTAAAGGTTAATTATGACCAATACGACAGAAAGATAAAGATTAATGCAACATTCTTTAAAAAGGTTGCTGATGGGACTTTTGTCACTCTCGACGTGATAAAAATAGAAGATGTTGATAAGGATAGTAAAAGCAGTATCGATTTCAGATTGACCAGTGATAATCCCAATGACAGTCAACTTGATATATTATCATTACTACGTTATGGAAGGAGGGTTGAAGAAATCTCCGGTCCTCAGAAAAAAACCCTGCTTCAGGATGAAGTCTTGACCATAGCGGGATTCAGTATAGAAAGTGCGATCATGGATCCCATTATCTCACCCGTAGAGAACTGGATAAGGCAAACCCTGCGTCTGGATTTCTTTCATCTTCAGACCAATCTTATCCAGAATATCTTTTCCCGGTATTCCTCCGATGAAACCGAGTACATACTCGATGAGGAGGGGCAAAGACAGACTCTGGATACATCATATCTTTTTCTAAATAACCTTTCCATTGGTATGGGTAAATATCTTACCAGGGATTTGTTTCTTGATTATGAGATTCAATTCGAAAAACCGACTGAACTGGCTGTTTCCTCGGCAATGGGAATTTATCACAATTTTTCGATTAGATATCAATTACCTTATCGTTTTCGGATTGTCTACAAATATCATATTCTGCCTTTTGATGAAAATAATTCCCACGAAATTCTGCTGGAAAAATCCATCCGATTCTAGTCTGATCTCTCTATCCAGATCGGATTCGTATATGCTATTCCCAATCTGGCAGTAATTAAAGACATTCTCAAATAACCTTTTTCGGGGAAATCCATTACTAAGGGATTTTCCGGATTTTTGATGATCATTTCTTTTTTTTTCTGCAAATTTCCTATATGAAGATTAATTCTCGAAATTTCACCAAATTCATCGGATGTAGCAACTTCGAAAAAAATCAATCCTGAAGAATCTCTGCAAATATCATCGATCTGATAATGCTTTCTGTCTTTTTGAATCTGAAAATCCAGAAAGGGTCCATTACTGACGATGATCCTTCCTTTTTTCAATCCGGATACCGGGTCATTTTCTTCATGTTTATAACAGGTGAACATCCTGCCAAAGACCTGATTTCTGGAAGAGAACAGGGATATAAAAGGAATTTTGATTTGCCGCATAGTATTAAAATTACCGTGGGCATCGTTTCCGGCCAGAATGTAATATCTGTATCCCTGCATTAATAACTTCACCCATTTTTTTATGATTTTATATATCGATCCCGGATCATTACCATTTATAATCTGAAGATAGTCGATCCCGCTGTTAATAAAATCTTCTGTTCCCCAGTTTCCTCGTCTGAGGGTAATCCTCTGAATTATGGGGATTTTTTCGAAAGGATGGGCTGCAATAAATAGGTTGTCTGAATTTTTTAAAGAGTTGATCTCTTTCAAATTCCGGGAAGGCTTATTTTTAAACCAGATCTCCGCGCTGTCACCGGATCCTTCTATAAAATCATTATTAATTGCAATTAAATGAACGTTCCTGCCTATATTATTACCAATCGATACTTCTTCGCCAGCTATCACTTTTACATCATTATCACTGAGTCGGCTTACTTCGGCTTTCATTTCAAACCAGTAGGGTAGTTGAGGATCATTTTCAGTCCAGGAATCAACATGGTTATCGAGATCATAGGAATGGTCGGTAACAAAAAACCAGGATAATCCGATCGTGGATGCAAATTCTTTCGTTGAAACCAGATCCGCACCGAATTCAACCTGATCGTGTGTGTAATTACTATGATAATGAACATCACCGGCATACCATCCCTCATTTAGAGGAAGTCCTTTTTCGGAATAAAAAAATTCAAAGAAAATCTTTTTAAGACCCTTATAATTATCGTTTACAACCTGAAAAGTTTTGCCATTAATCTTATATTCAATTATTACTTTAGCCGAGAGAAAGGAATTTACAGGGATTTTCTCCAAATTGACCCTGATAATTGTAGAATAATAGGTTTTTTCTATTTTAGCATTCAGATCAAATACTTCTTCCTGAACGAGGTTACCCTTGAAGATCTGAACTTTGATCCGGGATATTTCAACCGGGTACAGATGCGCATCTTTACAGATGATCAAAATCGGTAATTCAGAATTAGAAGATTTAATTACTCTGATAGGTAGATCTGCGATTATTTCGGGGTGCTTTCTAAAATAAAGAGGACGAAGGTACTTAAAATGATAATGTATCTCAGCATAAGATAAAATAAAGGGAAGGATCATCATTATATTAACAAAAACCCGCAAAGTTTTGATCACTTGCGGGTTTAATTTTACACAAACTTATAATATTTATGGTAACCAGTTGGGGTCGATCAGGCTTTTTGAAGTATTGTCTTTTCCAATTCCCCAAGGACCATTAGGCAGATATAGATAAATCATCGCCCCTTCTTTACCGAAATGGCGGTTGGTAATCGCTACTACAGTAGTGTCGTTTACGGAATAATCAAAATAAAAGAACTCACTGCTTTTATCAAGTTGATCACGGATGTTCAGAAGATCCTCTCC
>JAUVIJ010000063.1 GCA_030592835.1 Candidatus Cloacimonadota bacterium
AAACTGATTGTTATCGATCCTAAGAAAATAGCTATAGCGGATTATTCTGAGATTTATGCTGCTCATAGACCCGGTTCCGATGTTGCTGTCCTCAATTGCATGATGCAGGTGATCCTCAAGAATGGCTGGGAAGATAAGACCTATATCGAGGAAAGACTGGAAGGATTCGATGAACTTAAAAATGAGGTAATGAAAACAAGATATTCTCCTGAGGCAGTGGAGAAAACCTCCGGGATCCCTGCAAAAACCCTGGAGGAGATCGCCGAATTATTCGGAAAAGCGGAAACCGCTTCGCTTTTCTATGCCATGGGGATAACCCAGCATACAACTGGAAGGGATAATGTCTGGTCGACCGCAAACCTGCAGATGATCTGTGGTAACCTGGGCAAAATTGGAGGTGGAGTCAATCCTCTCCGAGGACAATCCAACGTACAGGGTGCCTGTGATATGGGAGGTCTTCCCAATGTTTATCCTGGTTATCAGAAAGTGGTTGATAAGAAAGCGCAGGAGAAATTTGAAAAGGCATGGAATAAAAAACTCAGTGATCAGGTTGGTCTAACGGTCACTGAAATGATCGATGCTGCTTATGAGGGAAAACTGAAAGCACTCTATATAATGGGGGAAAATCCCTTTTTAAGTGATCCTGATCAAACTCATGTCATTTCCGCTCTGGAAAAAATTGATTTTCTAGTAGTACAGGACATGTTCATAACGGAAACTGCAGAATTTGCTGATCTTGTACTTCCAGCTTTATCTTTTGCCGAAAAAGAAGGACATTTCACCAATACCGAACGCCGGATACAGCGGATAAATATAGCTATCGAACCGATTGCAGAGGCAAAAACGGACTGGGAGATTATCCAATTGATCGCTAATGCCATGGGCTCGGATTGGAATTATCAGCACGTGAAAGATATTACCAGGGAAATAAACGAACTTACTCCTCAATATGGAGGTATCACCTGGGATCGTGTAGGTCGAATGGGTCTACAATGGCCCTGTCCTACTAATACTCATCCGGGGACAGCCTATCTGCATAAAGAAAAGTTTGCCCGTGGTTTGGGACTTCTGAAAGCGATCGAGTTTAAAGAACCGGATGAATTGCCCGATGATGAATACCCGCTTATATTAACTACCGGCAGAGTGTTACAGCAATTCCATACCGGAACCATGAGTAGGAAAACGGAGGGTCTTAATAATCTGGCAGGACCAATGGTTATGATTTCTGTTGCTGATGCGGAAAACTTGAGATTAAGCAATAGTGAAGTTGTGAGAATTTCGTCCCGTAGAGGTGAGATCGAAGCTCCGGCTTTCATCACACGCCGGATTAAGAAGGGAGTAATTTATATACCCTTCCACTATAAGGAATCTCCAGCGAACAGGCTGACGAACCCTGCCATCGATCCTGTGGCAAAAATACCCGAGTACAAGGTTTGTGCAGCTAAAGTTGAAAAGATTTCTTGATCTCATCTGTAGGAGATATAATGATAAAAGAACAATTTGATAAAATTATAGAGATTGGTATAAAACGAGAAGAGGAAGCTCATAGTTTCTATTCATAATGCTTCTTCCAGAATAAATGATAAAGGGATCAAAAAGATCTTTGCAGAACTGGCAAAGGAAGAACTGAGCCATAAGGAACTGCTTATCAAATTCAAATCTAATCCGGAGCTGGCTGGCAGGATCAAAGCTCCCGGTGCCGATTATTACCTGGCAGAAGAAACAGAATTGCCTGGTCTCTCAGAAGATATGAAACCAGCAGATGCTCTGGCAATAGAAATGAAAAAGGAAGAACAGACAGTAACATTTTACAAGAAACTGGTTGATCAAACCGATGATATTGAAATGAAGAAACTTTGTCTCGACATTGCCAATCTGGAGTTGATCCATAAGCATAAACTTGAGGATGCTTATACAGATATTGCTTATATAGAAGCTTTCTAGTAGAAAATGTAGAAAAGAAAGGGACTGTAATGCCCCTTTTCTTATTTAACCCAGATAATGCAGTAGATATTTTTAAATAGCAGCATTAAGCCTTAGGCTTATAAATCTTTTGTGTGTGAATGAATTACAAAAATGTTTCTGAATATCTTTATGATATGCAGGAAAATTTTGTAATCCATCACCCTATAAAATATTACCACTCTTAATCAAACCTCTACCGCATTATCTGAGTTTAAAACATTCTTGACATAATCTTTACAACTTATTAAATAAAAATATGAAATTTAAAATTTGTTCGCTTTTATTGATTTTTAATCTAATATCGTTATTTCTCTACTCCCAGTCTGGAGTTGATTCTCTAAAGGCAAATCTGGAAACCATAGAAGGATTAGAACGCTATCACCTTCTAATTCAGATCATAGAAGAAACACTCTATCAGGATCCGCAACTCAGTATTATCTACAGCGAGGAAGCTCTGAACCTGCTAAAACATGATGATCCGGAAGCAGCAAAGATCTATAACTATATAGGTCAGGCTCAGGAGAATCTGGATCAACCGGAAAAAGCTCTTATCTATTACGAAAAAGCTATAACAATCGACAATGATTCACAGAAATCCGAAAAAGCTTATGCTGCTTTCAGCCTTGGTCTGATCTATGAAGGTATGCGTCTAAATGATAAAGCCATTAAGAATTACGAGATAGCACGGGATCTGTATGCTGATCTGGGAAATACAGAAAAACAGGCAAACGTTCTGAATTCGATCGGTATTATTTTCGAATATCTGACAGTATATGATAAAGCCCTGGAAAACTATTTTCTTGCGAACAATCTCTACCAGAAAATAGATGATCTGGAAGGTATTGGACACACTTACAACAATATCGGCAACATCTATCAAATTGTGAATAATTTCAATAAAGCTCTGCAGTATTATGAGGAAGCAATAAAATATTATAAACAAATGGATCCTGAGGAGGAACTATCCAGTGTTTATAATAATATCGGGATCGTCTATGATGATAAGGGTGATTATGAATCAGCTCTAGATTATTATGAGCGCTCCCTTGATCTAGCTGAGAAAGCAGATGATCTGGAAGGGGTTTCTACAGCATTAAATAACATCGGTATAATCTACATCAATCTCGGCAATTATGAATTGGCACAACAATTTTATCGACAATCTCTTACTGCAGCTCTGGAAATAGATGATCAATGGTCTATCACCAACTGTTACCTCAATCAAGCCTATCTCTATTTTGATACCGGTGATTTTGAAAAATGTTTGGAATATGCAAGACTTGGTGATAGTCTAGCTTATAGTAATCATTTCAGGGATCTGCAACTGGAAGCTCATAATATCTATTCCAAATATTATTCCAATAATGAGAATTACCAGCAGGCTTTTGACCACTACATGAAGTATAGCATGCTGAAAGACAGCCTTTTCCAGGATGTGAATATCAGGATTTCTGAGATTCAAACTGTGTTTGAAACTCAGCAACATACTAAAGAGATCCAATTACTTCGATTGGAAAAGAAATATCAGAAAACTATAAATATTTATTATATAATTTTTTCAATCATCCTGTTGATTGTAGCGATCTGTCTTTATCATACAAATAGAATGAAAAACAGAGAGATCAGCGCTAGAAAAAAACTGGAAAAAAGTATCAGAAGTATTGCTTCGGTTGTAGATCAAGCGGAGGAATCAATAATAATAACCGATCTGGAAGGTAAGATTGTCTATGTAAATCCCTGTTTCGAACGGGTGACAGGATACAAACAGGATGAGATATTGGGTAAAAATCCCAGCATACTTAAATCAGGTAGTACGCCCGAAGAAGATTATGTCAAACTCTGGGATAATCTCCATAGGGGCGAAGGCTGGAGAGGAATATTCCTCAATAAAAAGAAGGACGGCACCCTTTATTACGATTCATCTATAATTTTCCCTGTAAAGGATGAAAATAATAAGATTATTAATTTCGCTGCTGTAAAACATGATATTACTAAAATGAAAGAGACAGAGAATGATCTTCGGGAAAGCGAGGAACGATTCAGACATATGGCCGATCATATTTCAGAAGGATTGATGATCATCGAGAATAATAAAGTGATCTATATCAACGATAAAATGTCTGAGATTACTGGATATGATAAAGAAGAACTTCAAAAACTGTCGGTATTCGAACTCTCTGCACCTTTCGAAAAAGAAAGGGTGAAAAATTTTGCGTCGAGGATTAAAAAAGACGGCTTCAGTGCTTACGAATTCGAATTCTGGATCAAAAGAAAAGACGGCAGCTTAAAATATTTCCATAATGGATACTCTACATATAAGGGGAAAGGGAATATTGTTAACAGATATATTGTTACTACCGACCTGACAGAAAGTAAAAAAGCCGAGGATAAGATCGTCAATTCTCTGAAAGAAAAGGAAATATTACTGAAAGAGATAAACCACAGGGTAAAGAATAATATGCAGGTGATTTCCAGCCTGCTTAAACTGCAGACCGATTATGTCGATGATACTAATTTACTGAATATATTCACAAGTTGCCAAAATCGGGTAAAATCGATGTCACTGGTTCATGAAAAATTATATCAGTCCGATGACCTGGCTAAAATAGATGCTTATCATTATATTAGTAAACTGGTCTCAAACCTGTTCACTTCTTATAGCATTGGCAGAGAAAGAATAAAGCTGATCCTGGATATTAAAGACATTTTCCTGCCGGTTAATTATGCTATTCCCTGCGGTTTGATCATAAATGAACTCGTAACTAATGCGTTAAAATACGCTTTTCTGGACAATGCTGAAGGCTCGGTAATAATTGATTTCCATAAAGTGAAGGATAAATATTCCCTTTCGGTTAAAGATAACGGCTGTGGACTGCCCGAGGGATTCGATTTTTCAAAAAACCAGTCGATGGGTTTGAGTCTTGTCGATTCTTTGATCAAGCAGCTCCATGGAACGATCGAATTTGTCAGTGAAAATGGGACAGAAGTGAAAATAGAATTCAGTTAAAATAAATAAAATAAAACTCAGGAATACAAGATGTCTGAAAATATAAAAAAAATACCATCAGTAAGTTCTCTTCTAAATCAGAAAGAGATCAAAGAAGCAGTTGATTCCTATGGAAGGGAGTTAGTCGTCTTTTCGATCAGAAGGACTCTGGAGCAGTTTAGAAATGATCAAACTTTGAAAACGAAAGAGATCAGCATGGCAGAGATAATCCGAGCTGTTCTAAAAAATATCAGATCCATTACTGATAGAACCCTTCTTCCCGTAATCAATGCCACCGGTATCGTACTGCATACAAATCTGGGAAGGGCTCCCCTGGGAGAGTTCGTACTGCAAGAACTGAAACCGATTGTAACCGGTTATTCCAATTTGGAATATGATCTGGATAGAGGTAAAAGAGGTCAGAGGAACGATCATATCAGGGATCTGCTTAAATATATTACAGGAGCAGAAGATGCTGTCGTAGTTAACAATAATGCTGCTGCTGTTCTGCTTTGTCTGAAAACTTTTGCTTCCAGAAAGGAGGTCATTATTTCCCGAGGGGAATTGATAGAGATAGGTGGATCCTTCCGCATTCCCAAGATTATGAAAGCCAGCGGAGCAAAAATGGTGGAAGTAGGAACGACCAACCGGACCCGGATTTCCGATTACGAGAATGCGATCACATCCAGTACCAGGATTCTCTTCAAAGCTCATAAATCCAATTATTTTATAGGTGGATTCTCTGAGGAAGTTTCCCTGAATCAATTATCATTATTAGCAAGGAAATATAACCTGCTCTTTATCTATGATCTGGGTTCAGGTTTGTTACGAAAACCACAGGGATTGCCACTGGAAAATGAACCCGATGTGAAATCTTCTCTATCAGCAGGAGTGGATATTGTTACTTTCAGTGGGGATAAACTTCTGGGCGGACCGCAGGCAGGTATCATTGCCGGTCGCAAAGATCTGGTTAAAAAAATCTCCCGTTCACCGCTGATGAGAGTATTAAGAGTAGGTAAGTTAACACTGGCAGCATTAAGGGGCGTTATTTTCTCTTATCTGAAAGATGATAACCTCAGGGATAATTTACCCCTTTTTCAACTATTGAACCGAACTTGCGAGACTAAAAATGATATAGCCAAAAAACTTGTTGCTGAATTGAAAAAGGAAGAAATCGATTCCGAGATCCTATCCACGACGGCTCACGTAGGAGGTGGAAGCCTGCCGGAACTGGAGATAAAAAGCTATGCTGTTAGAGTTAAGATCAGAAACCCCAGGGACGTTTTCCACCAACTGTTGAAATTGAAAAAACCGGTGATCGGCATTCTTCGCGAAGGAAGCCTGATGTTCGATGTTCAATGTCTGAAATTGGAAGAAATAAAGCCCTTGGCAATAGCATTGCAACTACTTATTAAATAAAGGATTATACCAACATGCTTGTATTCCTGACAGAAGAGTATCCCTTGTAATGAAAAAGAAAACTTTTCAGTGAGAAAATATATTGACAAGCAAAAGACGGATCAGGATTTTGCGACTAAGTTCTCAATAAAAAAGAGGGAGGAAAGAGATGGCAAACTTTAATGCCCCGGCAAACATTGCCGAATTAGTAATAAGTAAAGTGGGTGTTTCGAAATGCAAGCTCGGATTCTGGCATGTAATGATATTAGGGATATTGGCAGGTGCTTTTATCGCTTTTGGAGCTCAACTCGCTACACGTATGGGAGCGATGATCACTTTTGATAAGGGAATTTCTGCCCTGGTTTTCGGATCGGTTTTCAGTGTTGGTCTGATGCTGGTCGTGATCGCGGGAGCGGAACTATTTACAGGGAATAACCTGATGTTCATGTCCGTTTTGAACGGAGATGCTAAAATCAGTGCAATGCTCCAGAAATGGATAATTGTATTTATAGCTAACTTTCTTGGTTCCATGCTGATCGTTTTCATCATGCATCAATCAGGTCTGGTTACAGGTGATATTGCTGAAAAGGCTGTTAAGATTGCTGCAAAGAAAGTTTCTTTAGAGTTTGGACCCGCTTTCTTCAGTGCGATCCTTTGTAACTGGTTAGTTTGTCTTGCTGTCTGGCTGGCTCTGGCATCACACGACATCGTCGGTAAGATCTTCGGAATATTTTTCCCGATCATGGCTTTTGTTGCTTCCGGATTTGAGCATAGTATAGCCAATATGTATTTCATTCCAATCGGTATCTTCAACGATCCTACAGGAACTATCACCTGGGCTGGTTTCTTCAATAATATAATTCCGGTTACCCTTGGCAACATCGTCGGTGGAGCCGGTTTTGTTGCTACACTCTACTGGATCGTTTTTAAAAAACGTGAATTAAAATAATAATTAAAAATAATAAATCAGCCCCAGTTTTCCGGGGCTGATTTATTTTGGACAATTGAAAATTAACTCCATCTCTGCAGTAATCCTGGCAGGTGGTAAAAACTCCAGGATCAAAATGGAAAAATCCCTACTTCAGATCGGTTCTTCTTTATTGCTCGAACAAGTAGTAAAACTCCTTTCAAATATATTTGAGGAATTGGTACTGGTTACAAGTAAGGAAGAAGTTAAAACTCATTTCCCCGATCTCTGCATTATCGAAGATCGCTATAAAAATTGTGGACCCCTCGGGGGTATCCATGCTGCTTTAGAAGCTACGAACAAAGAAGCGATCTTTATTGTTGCTTGTGATATGCCCCGGTTAAATAAATCCATAATCTGTAAACAGGTTGAAATGTATCTTAAGAATAAACCGGATGTACTCGTTCCCAGACATATAGAAGGACTCGAACCTTTACATGCTGTATATAGCAGAAATTGTCTTAGTGTTATAGAGAAGCAGTTAAAGAATAATATCTACTCTATCAGGAAATTCTATGATGCCGTGGAACTGAAATATTTTGAAACAGAAAGGGTATTGATAAAACATTTCTATAATATCAATACCCAACACGATTTAAAAAAAGTGATCGAAGAAAATACTATTTGACCAGTAGCATTCTCCTGATATAATTCCTTTCCAGAGTTCTCAACTGATAAAGATAAATACCTGAACTTACTGGTTTACCCATTTCATCCGTAGCGTTCCAGGTAACTCTGTGCATCTTATCACCCAGCAGAGCCTGTTCTGCCAGCAGAGTTTTTACCTTTTCCCCCTTAAGATTATAAATAACCAATTCTCCATAAGTAGTTCTGGGTAAACTGAAACTGATCTCAGTGTAGGGATTAAAAGGATTAGGATAATTCTGATACAAATCATAAACATTAGGTATGAAGGGAACGTTGATCTCATCTCCTGGATTAGGAATATTAACAGAGACCGGTCCGTAAATGCACGTTTCTCCGGCAATTGAAACGCTTTCTACCCAGTACCAGAAAGTAGAAATACCAATAAGATCATTCTCATAGAGATAATCATAAAAACCTTCATCTGTATAACTGTATTCGGTTGGTTGAGTAGTAGTTCCTGCCCCAGGGATCGCAGATGTATTAATCTGAATAGACTGCCCCAGATTTTGAGAAATAGCTCGGAACAAATTCCAGTAAGAATTTTCGCTTTCACTCTGAGTTGTCCAGTGAAGAATCGGAATATTATCAACGAATAGAGCGTTAAAAGAACTTAGGATAACCGGTACGGGATCGGCTAAGTACATCCCGCAATCAACAGTCAGGTCAGTATCACCGGCTGCTAAGGTATACATACCTGTCCAACCAGTAGAAGGATTCGCATCACTATCTAGAGCATCATTACCAACATCTTGGGAGGTTATAAACCAATCCTCGGTTGGAGTATTTGGCGGTTTGATAAATTCAACATAATAACTGCCGGGAACTAAATTATCGAAAAGATATTTACCAAAACCATCGGTTATATCAGTAGCAAGAGGGGTTACCAGATCCGTTGAGGAATAGAGGTTCACGGTTACACCGCTGATGGCAGGCTCCCACCAATCTTCCTGGATACCTTCCGGATTAAGGTCTTGCCAGACATAATCTCCCAGTGCACAGTTTGCTGCGTAGATAATGTTTTTATAATCTTCCACTTCACCGTTACCATGATCTCCGGTATAAGAAAGAAGGGGACTGGAATCGCTATTAAACCTGAACCGGGAATAAACAGCACCAATAAGAGCAGATCCGGGAACGCTTATCTGTAAGGCATTGGCTCCGGCTGCCAGATTAACATTATCAAAGATCTTTTCACCCTGATCAAGAAAATCACCATTGGCATTGAAATCCATCCAGGCATTCAGGTAACCGATAACCGATGCAGTTATGGTAACATCCGCAGACTGTCCCGGCGTCAGGGTTTCTTCGAAAACGACTCCATCCTCATCGTCATCGCCGTCCAGATAATCATCCCCTTCAGCATCGATATCGGGTTGTCCGTTAGGGTCA
>JAUVIJ010000099.1 GCA_030592835.1 Candidatus Cloacimonadota bacterium
TAGAAGAATTGAATGAAAAAATTGTAAATACAATTGATGAATCTCTTGAATTTATCTACCAAAAAAAATTGAAAAATAATCTCAAAGTATTAATATTAAAAAAAATAATGAAATTCTGATTAAACATTATGGAACTATCTCCCTGGATGCTGGAATTACTTCAGCAGTATGGTTTCTGGGCGTTACTGGCAATATCTTTTGTGGCTGCGACGATCATACCATTGAGCTCGGAAGTTGCAATGGTAGCCAGCATAGTTCTTGGTCTTAACTGTATTGAAGCAGTTACCGCCTGTTCCATTGGAAATTGTGCAGCCGTGAGCTTTAACTATGGAATGGGTGCCCTGATCGGTAAATCCTTGCTTCCTAAATTAGCAAAGTCAAAAGGGGGGAGAAAAGCCAGAGACTGGGTTCAGAAATACGGAGTATACAGTCTCTGGTTATCCTGGACTCCGATCTTTGGAGACCCCATTACCATTGCAGCCGGTGTCTTCAAGCTGAATCTGCTGAAATATATAATAATAGTGTTTTCTCTCCGGATCTTTCGCTACGCTATCGTAGGAATATTCCTGGGATAAAAATATAAGAAATATTATATTCTCAACTTACTCCTTTTTCTCACAATTACACACAAGTTTTAAACACAAAGCCAGAACCAGAAAACTGGTTGCTGCGTGGAAATAGTTTACCGGATAACCAACTCCCAAAAAGGCGCTTCCTTTCAGGAAAGTGATAAAACCAAATAACATTAAAATAGCGCCTATAAGCACTAGAATTTTACAGATGATTTTCATTTTTTCCTCCCTTTATTTTAGATGCAAAGCATCTTTATTCATTACGATAATTAGCCTTTCAGTCCACTGGAAGCAAAACTTGATATTATCTGTCTCTGAGCTATCAAGAAAAGAATAAGAAGGGGGAGAATACTGAATGTGGATGCTGCCATCAATAAAGTGGTGTGTGTGGAAGCTTCCTGGGAAAAGTAACTCAGACCTACCTGTAATACTCTCAGTTTAGGGTTGTCTATCATAATCAGGGGCCACATGAAACTGTTCCAGCTACCAATAAAACCGAAAATTGCTGCGGTAGAAATTACAGATTTGGATAAAGGCAAAACGATTTTCCAAAGTATCCCCCAACGGCTGCAACCGTCAATGGCGGCAGCATCGAATAATTCTTGGGGAATTGTCTTGAATTGCTGTCTGAGTAGGAAAATAGTGAAAATATTAGCAATCCAGGGTATAATCAAAGCTTGATAAGTATCGAGCCAGCCAAGTTGGTTAAGGACTATATAGGAAGGGATTAAGTATACTGGCTGGGGAACCATCATCATACTTATGAAAAGATAAAAAAGGAATTCTCTGCCTTTGAATCTCATCCTGGCGAAGGCATATGCCGCCAGAGACCCGGTTATGATCACTCCAAAAACTACAGAAACCGAGACTAATATTGTATTTAGAAAATATCTTCCGAAAGGAACCTTTTTGAATGCAGTGACAAAATTCTCAAAATGGAATTTTATCTGTTTTTTTTCTCTGATCGCATTATTACTTATTTTGTAAAAAGATTTAGTGATCCAGCCTTCCTCATTAATGACATTGACCACCGAACTGTCCGAAGAAGTCGTTATTATTTTTATTCTGTATTCCTGCCCTTCATCGAAGATAACCGGGTATTTTTCGTAAGGTAAAAACCCAACATTACCTTTATTGACTTCCATCTGGGATTTTACGGCTGTTGTTGCCATCCAGACAAAAGGAATTATCATGATTATACCACAAATAAAAAGGACAAAGTAGATCAGGAGCTTTTTCATTTTAATTTATTCTTTATTTAATAATGAACTTTTTTCTCCAGTTTTTTCTGGAGCAGGGTTAAAGTTAAAATAATTATAAATAGAGCAAGAGCTATGGCACTGGCATAACTTAGGTCGTTACTTTCTCCGAAACCCTTATCGAAAAGGTAATAAACAATAACCTTGGTAGTTCCTAAAGGGCCACCTATCGGTGGTCCTGTCATCAGGTAGATCTGGGAAAATACTTGGAAAGTTACAATGGTCTGCATCATGAGGACATAGAATGTAGTAGGAGAAACCAGGGGCCAGGTTATTTTAAAGAACTGAGTTATTTTACCTGCACCATCTATATCAGCGGCTTCGTAATATACATTAGGAATATTTTGCAGACCTGCTAGGTAAATGATCGTATTATAACCCAATCCTTTCCAGATAGTGACAATTATTATACAGAACAGCGCCAGTGATGGTCCACCCAGAGATGGTGGAAGACTGATCCCGAATTTAGCGAAGAATATTTCCAGGATACCCCTGCTTTCAGCAAGCCAGGCCAGAGGATCGAATCCAAAAGTGGTCAGGAAAAAATTTGCCAGACCGGTCTGTTGATTAAAGATAATTCTCCAGACAATGGAAATTGCCACCATAGATGTTACAGTAGGGATAAAATACATAGACCTGAAAAAGGCTTTCAGCGATTTGATATTGTTTAACATCGTGGCGAAAGCCAGTGACGTTATCAGACTGAAAGGAACAACGAAGATCACCAGGTAAAACGTGTTTAAAAGGGACTGCCAGAACTCGGGGTCATGAAAAAGACGACTGTAATTAGAAAAACCGATAAATTTTCCCACTCCGATAACAGACCAGTCAAAAAAACTGACGATGAAGGAAAGCACTATAGGAACGAACCTGAAAACCAGAATTATGATCAGAGCTGGTAAAATATATAAATATGGACCGAAGTCAAATTTTCTCTTTTTCATTCAAAATCACCTGTCGCAAATAATCACTACGATTTTTCCTGTGTCAATTTAATTCTCTGAGCTGAAGTTTATTGACATTAAGCCAATTCTTTTAAAAAAATCAATTTAAGTGAGGTGATCGGATGATCCATGTTTATACAGGTGATGGTAAAGGAAAAACAACTGCTGCTCTGGGTTTGATTATACGTGCTTTGGGTTCTGAAAAAAAAGTATGTCTGATCCAGTTCATGAAAAAGGACCAGGGTTATGGGGAAATAAATTTCCTGAAATCCTGTAACAGGATCGAGATATATCAATATGGTTCGGGGAATTTCGTTGATCCTTCGCAACCAGAGAAAATTGATCTTATCGAGGCTGAAAATGCATATGTAAAAGCAGAAAGCATTCTCAAGGAAAGTAAACATGATATTCTTGTCCTGGATGAAATAAACACGGCTGTAGCCTGGGGTTTGATTTCCCTGAAAAAACAACTCCGATTAATGGAACTTATCGGGAACAGAGAATTGATAATGACAGGCAGATTAGCTAATAATGAGATAATCGATCGAGCCGATCTGGTGACCGAAATGAAATTGATCAAACATTATTATCAGAAAGGAATTAAAGCACGAAAAGGAATTGAATTTTAATGAGTATTATCAATCAGGAATTCATTAAAAAGAATTTGTACCACAGGACATTGTTCTCAATTCTATTATGGCCATTTTCAATTATTTATTCAATTATCCAGATAATTCGGAGATTTTTCTATAGATCACTTTCTAAACCTTATCGTTCTCGATGCAGGATCATCAGTATTGGGAATATTGTAAGTGGTGGCAGTGGGAAAACACCTTTCACCATATTTCTGGCATCATTCTTGAGAGATAGGGGATCGAAGGTTGCGGTTTCCCACCGGGGATATAAGAGTACTTTTGAAAGAACGGAAAAGTTGATTTCGAATTATAAAGAAGTTTTTTCTTTTGCTCATTTTGCTGGAGATGAAGCTTATCTTTTGGCAAAAAAAATGAGAGGTATTCCGGTAGTGGCAGGTAAAAACCGGAAATTATGTCTGATCCTTCTTGAAAAAGAATTCCCGGATCTGGATATAATAATTATGGATGATTCTTTTCAGCATTTGAAAGTATTACATGATCTTGATTTTCTTGTTTTCAACTCTCATGGAGGTATTGGTAATGGATTTGTTTTACCAGCCGGAATTCTGCGGGAGCCTTTTTCTGCGTGTAAATATGCAGATTGTCTGGTTGTGAATGGAGATTCTAAAAAAATACCTGAATTTGGGAAATATAAACTCCCTGTTCATTATGGTAGTTATAAAATTTCCGAGTTATATAATGCAGAAGGAAAAGAAATAAATATAAAAGATATTAATAATACAAGGAATGTGTTATTATCAGGGATCGGACTGCCAGATTCCTTCGAGGCTTTGATCCTGGAGAATGGGCTTGATTTCAGCTATCATTTCAAGTTTTCAGATCATTTTAACTACGATGATGAAAATATTATTATAAGAATCAAAAAATATGTCGTACAGAAAGATATCGATTATGTAATTACAACCGAGAAAGACTTTACTAAATTGAAGTTTCTCAACATTGAAGGCATTCCTTTGATTATAGTAGGGATTGAATATGTCCCTGAAGACAGGGTCTTTGAGAAATTACTTTCCTTTCACTCTAACCAGTTGAATTAAATATACAAACAGATAGATAATCAGACCGACGGGATACATGTATTACCATAAACAATTTCAGGATCAACATCGCTGGAAATAATAAATGTCGCTTTTGCAACAACTTTTGGGACGTTATCGTTCTATTATATTATCTGGGATAAAACTTAACAAGAGAAATTGAAATAATTTCATTGAAAACTCCTGAAATTTTAAGAAACTGAAATAATGATTTGTTTTATTTATGAAATGTCAATGTAAATTTTGTACCTTTACTACTTTCCAGAGCTAATTTTCCCTGAACCTGACGAGTTAAGGCATTTACCAGCAATAGACCAAGAGATTTTGAATTATTGTGGTCATAATCATCGGGAAATCCGACGCCGTCGTCTGCTATGATCAGTGTATATTTACCCTGATCATATTTAAAATCGATTGTTATCTCACCTGACCTGTTATCAGGAAAGGCATATTTCATGGAATTGGTCAGTAGTTCGTTGATGATCAGTCCAATTGGTATAGCCAGGTTGATATTTAGGGAAACATTTGAAAGATTGACTTTAGTACTTATTTTATCTTTATTGATATTATAAGCAGTAAACAACTGAAGGATTATTTTACTTATAAAAAAAGAAAAGTCCACGTCTTTAAGACTGTCGGATTGATAGAGATTTTCATGGATCAGCGCCATGGATTTTATCCTGTTCAGACTATCGAGAAAGCAGTTGTAGGTATTTTTATCATGAACATATTTCAATTGCATATGAAGCAGGCTGGAAATGATCTGCAGGTTGTTTTTCACCCGGTGATGAATTTCCTTCAGCATAATTTCCTTTTCTAAAAGAGATGATTTTAACTTTTCCTCTGCTTTTTTCCGGGTTGTTATATTTTCTTTGATAATAACAAATTTGAGAATTTCGCCTTCAGAATTTGTGATGGGAGAAATTGTTACAGTTTCCCAGTAAGAATCCCCATTTTTATTTTGATTCCGGAATTCACCTTTCCAGACCTTACCACCGGTAATTGTTTTCCATAATTTCCGGAATTTTTGCGGAGAGGTACTGTTGTTTTTGAGAATATCAGGTTTATTACCTGCCACCTCTTTTAAAGTACAACCTGTTAATTCAGTGAACTTGGGATTAATATATTCAATATTACCTTCAAGATCTGTTATAACAATAGATGCGGGATTCTGTTCAACAGCCGCAGATAATTTTTGTAATTCAATCTCGGCCAGCTTATTTTCAGTTAAATCGTTTGAAGTTACAACAACATGGGTTATGATATGTTCCTCATTATAATAAGGGATAAAGGCGACATCATAGAATCTGCCACCATATTTGGTAGTAACGAACCATTCCTGGTAGCGGATCTCTTCTCCCTGGAAAGCTCGTTTAAAGTATTCGATAATTTTCTCGATGCTGGCTGTGGATTTCCAGATCTCGGTTACGGATTGACCAATAATTCTGTTTCTGTGGAGATCATGCTGAATGCAATAGGCATTGTTCACAGCTTCATAAACAAGATCTTTATTAATGAGAGACATCGGTATGTTGGAGGTATTGATTATAAAATCATATCTTTTCCAGGTTTCCTCAACTTTTTTTGATTTTTCTTTCTCTTTTTTTATATTGAGGGCATTTTTAATTGCAGATTCAAGTCTAAACAACCTCTCTTTGACCACATAATCACAGGCTCCGGACTTAATACATTCTGCTGCCACCTCTTCACTCAGGGATCCGGTAACAATTATGAATGGTATCTGAGGATCAAGAGTTAAAGTATCTTTTAGAGCTGACATTCCATCATATTGGGGTAAGTTGTAATCCGATAGGATTATATCCGGTCGGAAAGATTTTATCTCCCTGATAAAGTCTTTTCGGGTATCGACTCTCTTTGCTACAAAATGAAGATTTTCTTTTTTCAGTTCCTGTTTAATTAATTCAGCATCTGGTTTGCTATCCTCGAGAAGTAATATGTTCAGTTTTTTCATATTAACTTTCCACTTTAGGCTTTTTCAAGTCCGCAGTAAAATAGCCTGCTTCAGGGAAGAGGGTCTTTACATTTTTCCTTTCGATCAAACAAATTCTTGGCAAACTCATAAGGTTGATCTCCCCCAATAGATTTGATAATTGGATTTCTTGCCATAAATTATTCTATGTCAATAAAATTATTTTTGTTATATTCTTCAAACGTCATTTCAGGCAAAGAAAAATAAAATTCAATCCCTTTGTGTAGTCTAGTTTTTACCGAGATATTTTCTCTGTGATGTTTGATCATTCTCTTAACATTTTCCAAACTAATACCCGTACTTTCATGCTTCTCTTCAGGATTAAATGAGGAGTATTCAGCATATATCCGGAGAATTATATTTTGAATAAAATTTAGTTTACTATATTCTAATGTTATCTGAAAGACTGAAACGTTAAACCCAGATAATGCAGTAGAACTTTGTAAATAGCATCAATCTTTTATGTGTGAGTGATTTACAAAATTGTTTCTGAATATCTTTATGATATGCATTAAAATTTTCTAAACCATCCCCCTATAAA
>JAUVIJ010000072.1 GCA_030592835.1 Candidatus Cloacimonadota bacterium
ACACTCCTATAACACTGCCGCTAAGGGAAAGCAGATTCCAAAAATTGAAAAATTAAGTCATTCTGCCATTAAGAAATCTGAAAGCTATTTTTAAAACGAACATCTGAAATTTAAGATCTACACTATTCCGGTCGCATGGTAGGAAAGAATATTACTTCTTTTATGGATGTGTTTTCAGTAAATAACATGACCAGTCTGTCTATACCAATACCAAGTCCACCTGTAGGCGGCATTCCGTATTCGAGAGCCTCTAGAAAATCTTCGTCGACCACATTTGCTTCCAGATCACCTAACTCCCTCAATCTGGCCTGGTCATTCAGCCTCTTTCTCTGATCCAGAGGATCGTTCAGTTCAGTAAAAGCATTGGCATATTCATTTCCATTAATGAAAAGTTCAAATCTTTCAACCAGCCTGGGATCACCAGGTTTCTCTTTAGCAAGAGGAGAAACTTCTTTGGGAAAATCTGTCACGAAAGTTGGTTGGATAAGATTTGGTTCTACAAATCGTGAAAAAATCTCTTCGATCAATTTACCAGGACCGGCAGAAGCTTCGATCTCTATTTCCTTTTCTTCACAGAACCGCTTTATTTTTTCAAAATCGAAATCCGAAGCGTCAAATCCTGTTTCTTCCCGAATCAAATCAAGCATCGTTGCCCTTTTCCAGGGTTTTATCATGGATATTTCAACATCCTTGAATTTGAGGAAAGATCTGTTATATATTTCCTCTGTGAGATTTAGAATCAGATCCTCAGTTAATTCCATCATTCCATAATAATCGGAATAAGCTTCGTATAATTCCACCATGGCAAATTCAGGATTATGGTTTCTATCCATTCCTTCATTCCTGAAATTCTTGCCGATCTCATAGACTTTTTCATAACCACCTACTATGAGTCGCTTCAGGTAAAGCTCGAGAGCAATCCTCAGATAGAGATCGATATCCAGGGTGTTATGATGGGTCAGGAAAGGTCTGGCATTGGCGCCGCCATATAATGGTTGGAGAATTGGTGTTTCTACTTCAATGAATTCGCGATCATCCAGAAATTTTCTGATTCCCCGGATTATTTTTGTCCTGACAATAAAATTCTCCTTGATCTCAGGATTTAAAAGAAGATCGAGATAGCGTTTACGATAGCGTAATTCTATATCTGCAAAAACATCATAACGCCTGGTTTCGCCATCAACGACTTGTTCCTTAACAACTGGAAGCGGTCTGATATTTTTCCCCAGGATTTTAACTTCAGTGGTCTTTATCGAATACTCGCCCATATTGGTTACGAAACATTCTCCCTTTATCTGAACAAAATCTCCCAGATCGAGTAACTTGAAGATCTCGTAATTTTGCTCACCTACAAGGTCTTTTTTAACGAAAATCTGGATCCTGCTGCTATCATCCGAGACATTCCCGAATCCAACCCGACCCTGCCGACGCAGAGCATCCAACCTTCCTGCTATGACAACTTTACTGGCTTCTTTAATATATTGCTCCCGATTGTCTCGCAGATCCTTTATTTTATGGGTTCTCTCACTTCGATTAGGATAAGGGTTCACTCCCAGATCCCGCAGTTTTTGTAACTTCTGTCTCCTGATAGCGAGAAGTTGTTTTACATTTTCCATCTATAATGCTCCTTTAAAAAATCAGAATTCTGGTATTTAAGGATTTCAACACTACCTTTTCTCACTCTTTACACGACGAAACTTCAGTTTTAAAGCCACAGGTCGATGATCAGTGATATATTTATACCTGTATTCTTCACCGCCATCCATGAATTTGTCTATGGTTATTACCCTGGTCTCTGAAAATTTACTGTTAAAGACATCAAAAAGTTCGTCTGAGATCAAAATATGGTCAAGATGACTCCTGTATTTCCAGTAAGGATAAGACCAGTCAGCAGTGCTGTCTGCAGCTATTGCGTAATCCGCAAATATATAGTGTCCGGGATCTTTGAGAAAATCAAGAAAGACGTTCAGACTGTCCGGATCGGTAAGGATATCATTAAGATCACCAAGCAAGATCAATTTATCATCGGGATAATTTACTTTCAGATAAGAACCCAGTTTGCTGGTAGCTGCTCTTCGTCGATTCTCATTCTCGAGTCCGGGCATAGCTTTGAAATGATTATTAATTATTACTATCTCCTGATCGTTGTATGTGCATTCCATAAGAAGGGGATGCCGGGGCAAAGCATAATGATCTTCTTCATCATAATATATTTCGAATATTTTCCGGACAGTGATTATTGAAGTCTTATAGACAAAGGCAAGGTTAAGATCCCAGTCATCCGAATTTGCTCTGAATCCACTCCAGTCACTGACTGCATCTATATTATTCAATTCATTGATCAGTTCGAAAAAAGCCTGATCGTCCTCAATTTCCTGCAGGGCATAGACATCTGCATCGATTGCCTGGATGATCCGGGCAGCATAATGTACAGTATATTCGGATTTAGGAAAATTCTGAATATTCCAAGTAACTATTTCAAAAGTTTCGTCAGTTCCGATCCTGAGTTTATCATAATTGATCTCAGGAAGATCGGGAACATTGCTTCCCGCTGACAAACTATAAACTATAAAGCATATAAATATAAGGATATAATTTTTTTTCATATATCACCTGCTTAGATTCAATTTTAAAGCAACCGGTCGATGATCGGATATATTCTCGTCATACTCATCCCAGCCATTATCAAGATATTCATCGATCTTGATCGTAAGAATATCCGAACCGGGATTATTAAAATCGTCGAATAGCTCGTTCGTAATCAGGATATGATCCAGATGGCTTGGCCATCCAGGATACGACCATTCAGAAGGATTTCCATTTGCTATTTCCATATCAGTAAAAAGATATTTATCCGGTAACTCAATAAAATTCCAAAAGACATTGGAAGCTTCAGGTTCCGAGATATCATCATTCAGATCGCCGAGGAGAATTACTTCGATGTCTGAAAAGTTTGTGTCTATATATTGCTCCAGCAGAAGACTGGCTTCTCTTCTTCTTTCTTCATCTTCGGCATCTCCTCCGGCTTTGAGATGATTATTGATTGCAATTAGAGTTATACCATCGAAAACGAATTCGATGACGAGAGGTGTTCTGGGAAAAGGTTCCCAGAGATCCTCATAGATCTCATAGATATTTGTCATAGTGATCACTTCGGTTTTATATAATAATGCCAGGTTTATTTCCCAAGCTGCCCCGGTGGCTCTGTATCCTTCCCACCCGGTTAGAGAATCTACCAGCAGATTGAAATAATTCTGGTTCTCGATTTCCTGTAAAGCTATCAGATCAACATCGAGAGCCAGAATTATTTCCTTCACATAATCGACTGTTATACTGTTGTTTTTGGGGAAGTGTTCCAAATTCCAGGTCATTATTTCAAACGTCTCATCTTCGCCAAACCAGAGATTCTGAAATGTGGGATGAGTATAGATAGATGCCACATTACTCCATTCGGACTGATCCCCTTCAAAGAGAGTTGCAACACGATAATAATATTGAGATAATGGTTCCACTTCATCATCTATATAATCCAAAACATTTTCGTTTGTGGTGAAAATCGTTTCAAAATCCTCGTTATCAAATTTCCTTTGAATAAGAAAACCGCTTTCACTATCGGAATTATCGATCCAGGAAAGTTGAATCTCGGTCTGACTGATCAGAAAAATGGTCAATTCCGTTGGTGATTCTTTACCAACCGGTTCTGTAGTCTGTTTACCACAGGAAAATAACATTATCAATAATATCAGGAAAGGATAATACTTAATCATTTTGCTCCAATTTGAATATTAAATTCACTGCTGATGAAAGATCAGGTGTTATATAATCCGGTTTAGATGCCCAGCCTGATCTTTTTTGCAAAAACTCTTCCTCTCCATCTCCAGTTAACAGAAGGATAGTCTTTAATCCTGCTTTTTTTCCGAATTCAATATCTGTATATTTATCGCCGATCATGTATGATCCCTTAATATTGAAATTATACTTTTCTCTTGCTGTGTTGAACATTCCAATATCAGGTTTTCTGTCCTGATGCTGAATATCAAAGGGTTTAATATGACCTTTTAGATAATAAGGTGAAAAGAATATATCATCTATATGAGCACCTTGAACTAGAAGATCAGCTATCATCTTTTTATGGATAGCTTCGACATCTTGAGGAGTAAGGTAACCACGTGCTATACCACCCTGGTTAGTTACGACCAGAACCAGAAAACCGGCTTTATTCAATCTGGAAATGGCTTCTGCTGCGAATGGATAGAGCATAAGATCATCCGGTTTATTTACATAACCGCCATGATTATCATTGATCGTCCCGTCCCTATCTAGAAAAATAGCTTTTTTCATCTTCATAAACTCACATTATTTTCAGAATAATGGAAATTCTAACAGTGGATTTTTGTCAACAACCAATATAATGTTGTTCCTTTTATGTTGATAATTTTTCCATTTTTTATTGACAATATAGTTCCCTAAGCAAATATGAGAAAAAGGTTGTGTAAACAAACTGTATTCGATCAAAATGTCGGAGGACAGATGCATAAAAAGTTTTTAATATTTATTCTTTTTCTGGTTATATGTTTTTTATCGGCTGAAAATGTGGATACTTCAATCAGACCTCAGGTGGAAAGCTCAAAACCACCTGTAAACAATACCAGCAGGGGATTAACCGTAACTCCCCTGGGACCAAGTTTAAGTATCGATGATTTTCTTACCACACTTCTGGGAGATGATGTCAGTGTATTCAATGTTCAATATACAGGTGCTGATATTGCTTCCGGAGTTTATCAAGGGGGCGGATCGGCAGGTATTTCGATTGACGAAGGAATAATCCTGAGCAGCGGTTATGCTGCCAATGCTATCGGTCCTAATAATACATCAAGCAAGACCGGAAATAACGGACTGCCGGGAGATCCCGAACTAGGCACTTTGATACCGGGATATACAACCTGGGATGCTTCAATTTTGGAATTTGATTTTATACCTGAGTTCAATTCCATAACTTTTGACTATGTTTTTGCCTCAGAAGAATACCCGGAATATGTTGGTACTTCATTCAATGATGTTTTCGGTTTCTTTCTTGATGGAGTTAATGTCGCCATCATACCTGGAACAACAGTTCCTGTTTCTATTAACAATGTTAACGATCATTCTTATGAGCAGTATTATATTAACAACCACAATCTTATGGGAAATTATGATATTCAGTGTGACGGTTTTACGACCGTTCTTTCTGTCAGTGCTTTTGTAACCCCCGGGGAAACCCATCACATCAGGTTTGGTATTGCAGATGCTGGTGATCACGTCCTGGATTCCTGGGTATTTATCGAAGCAGAGAGTTTTTCCAGTGTTACCTATTCACCACCTTTCAGTGTTTTTGTAGAGGGTGGACAACAACAATATACTAATGAAGAACAGATCCTGGATATTTTAGTGACTGTTACAGGACCCAATAATGCTTCTTTCAACTGGTGGTTGATGGATCCAATTTGGGGCAGTGCTTCTTTTCTACAACCAAGAGATCTTTCCCTTACAAGGACTATCCGTTATATTCCTCTTCTTGATTATTGTAATGCCCCGGATATATTTGGCTTTATCGTCTGGGATAATTTCGGTCACTGTCTGGAAGTTCCCCTCTCTGTCTATGTCGTACCGGTTAATGATCCTCCGGAAAACACTGTTCCACCTGTTATCAGCGGTGATTTTATGGTGGGAGGTACCGTTGTCTGTGATCCCGGGGAATGGAACGATGATAAAGATAATCAGTTCGTGCAACCAGGTTATGAAAGCAATATTACTTTATTCTACCAGTGGCAGATTTCGACAGATGGAACACATACCGAATGGGATGATATTCCCGGTGCAATCGAGCCTTCCTTCAATTTAACTATGGATCATGCAGACTCATTTATCCTCTGTCTTGTTACGGCTCAGGATGACGGTATTGGTAACGATGGTGAAAGTACCGAACTGGAATCAAATATTGAATATTGTCCTGAATTAGTAGATTCTGAGGAAGAATCACTAATTCCTGGATCAGGATTTACAGGGATTTATCCGAACCCCTTTAATCCGAGCACAAATATTCAGTTATCCATTGCAGAAGAAGATGTTTACGATCTTGTTGTTTATGACCTGAAAGGAAGAAAGATCCGGGATTTACATAATGGAATCCTGCAACCGGGCAACCATGTTTTTTCCTGGAACGGAACTGATAATAATGCGGAGATCGTTTCATCAGGTTTATATTTCTGTATATTAAGATCCGGGCAGATCAAAAGAATTGAAAAATTAATGCTGATAAAATAGATTTAGAAGAAATTTATTTTTAACTATTGGGCTGTTTTTTTTACTTTGTAATATTGCTTTTCTGCAATTGCTGATTTTTCCCAGATATTAGTCGATATATAACTGCCATCAGTATCTACCTGAAAACCTGAATATGGTTCTGCCGATGAAAAAACCTCATAATCCGTATCAGGCTCCAACTCCCATTCCAGATGAATAATGCCATCTATGATCCAGATACTGATATCAGATACAAAATTGATCGCATAATCAACATTTAGGACAGTTACTTCATCATTTAATACGATCACATTTTCATAAATCCTGTCACCATATTCGGGATGATGAAAAGTAAAGGTATAACTTCCGGGTAACAGAACGCGATAATATCTGCCAAAATTTATTCCACTTCTTACAGGTTCTACGATAGACATTCCCGGAACATTATCTATTCCATCAACATAAACCTCAGCGATCAAGGATTCATCTCCGTTAGTGATATTACCGGTCACCGTGGCATAGTTGATCCTGTCTATCATTATCAAGGCTGCTTGGAGATTGTCTTCACAAATCTGTTCAATCTGGTATGAAGGAGGATAAAAAGTCGTTCCCAGTTCAACTGTATATGAATAAATCCTCTCAACCCCATAGCCCCAATCACCCATTGAACCGGACGCAAGGTAACCTACACTCGCCTGGGTCGAATTATAATACCCTCCACCCTGTATCAATGGTATTGTTGAAGCCATTTCATCTGCCAGATCCGCCATGGCCAGATGATCGCAGGAATTTGCTCCCGGTTCGTGACCCAGTGGATATAATACAACCTGCCCGTAAGAGTGATAGGTTATTCCACCGTAAAACTTGTGCTGCTGCAGTAGATCACGAAGATAAACGGTTTCGGGTTCTGACCAGGGATAAGGACCTCTATATGTTACGTGATTGTACGACTGAGACGAATATGGACCATTCCAACTGAAATCGAAATTTCTATTCAGGTCGACTCCATCTACTGTACTGTAATCTACATTTCCGTTTAGATTATTATCACGGATATTTTTACGATGCATCGTATGTAATTCTTCTACAGATAGTTTATGTCCATCCGGATTTACCAGAGGGATCATCCATATCTGCATGGAATCGATCCAGGCTGTTACACTATCAATTATCCCATAATTTTCCACGAGATAATAGATGATGTGCATGTCTACTTCCAGACTGATCGGTTCTCTGGCATGAATAGTGGCTGCGAGAAATACATTTGGTTCATCTTCATTTACCTGAGGATTGTCCGATAATTTCAGGCACCAGACCTGATGTTGATAATCCTGATAATTAGTGTTCCCATCATCGTAATATAGATGACCCTGTGATGGTCCTAAAGAATACATATGGGTAAAACTCTGGTAAGCAGGATTAGCAGCTATTTCGTTTAATTCGCTTAAAACATCCTGGTAGAGCCTGTATCCTTCCAGATTCCGGCTGATCTCACTTTCTGTGATGATAATCTCATATTCGAGGACAGAAAATATTGGATCTAAGAGCATATCTTCGTCCAGGTATATTTCAAGGCTTCCCGATATACTATGAAAGGAATGATCGATATTCTGGCTTTCTGCCCAGGAAAATATCTCTGGAGCGGGGTCTTGAATCCTGATACATACATATTCTGCTGAAAGTGTTTGAATATTAATTAAAAAAACTGCTATCAGATAGATAAAAACAAGATTCTTCTGTTTCATAATATAAAAAAAAGGCGGTTATATACCGCCTTTTTTATTTATATAAATATTACTCTTCTGGTTCTTCTAGCTCGATAACTTCGACTTCCATTGGCTCTTCTTCAAATACTTCCGGAGCAACTTCGAGTTCCTGTTCCTGCTCCGGAACTTTCATTTCGACTCTTCGATTAAGTGCTCTTCCCTCTTCGGTCTCATTATCCGCAATTGGTATTGTCTCGCCAAAACCTTTGCTGATGAGGTTGTCGGTATTGACTCCTTCTTCGACCAGATAATCGATCACAGACTGAGCTCTTCTCAGTGAGAGTTTTTGATTATATTCATCACTGCCAATATAATCGGTATGCCCACTGATCTCAACTTGCAGTTCCGGATATTCCAGGAATTTACCAGCCAATTCATCAAGTACCGGGAAGGATTCAGTTGTAAGTTCTGCACTATTAAATTCGAAATTTATATTCCTGATTTCCAGGACTACAGGTGCAGTATCGAGTGCTTCCACAACTTCCGCTTCTATTATCTCAGGCATGAATGATTCAAACACTTCCGGTTCTTCTTCCTGCGGTATGATATGTAATTTATAAATATCATCGTGCCCCAGGCCATCAAAACGGTTCGAAACAATGAAGGCTTCGGTTTCATTAAATGG
>JAUVIJ010000236.1 GCA_030592835.1 Candidatus Cloacimonadota bacterium
CATTTCCGGATAAAACTGAACCGTTCAGTATGGAGCCAAAACCAGCCTTGGAGAAAATCCTGTCTATGTACATTCTGAAATAGCCATCATCCCTTTTTTCTGCGACCTGGGGAATGATCTCAGATATAGAATCGATAAGTTCCTTCAATCCACTGGATGTTTGAGATGAGACAGGAACTATTGCAGAATCCTTTAAAAAAGTTCCTTTAACAAATTCTCTGACCTCTTCTTCTGCCAGCTCCAGAAGGTCATCTTCCACCTGATCGATCTTGGTCAGGGCGATTATGCCTTTATTTATCCCCAGAGCACTCATGATTTCCAGATGCTCCTTCGTTTGGGGCATGATCCCTTCATCCGCAGCAATTACCAGCAATACGAAATCTATTCCACAGGCTCCGGACACCATTGTCTTGATGAAATCCGCATGCCCGGGGACATCGATGATTCCGATACTGTTACCATCAGGTAGATCGAAATGCCAGAAGCCCAGATTGATCGTAATACCTCGTTGCTTCTCAACTTGATGAGTATCACAATCATATCCGGTAAGTGCTCTGATCAGACTCGTCTTGCCATGATCGACATGTCCTGCAGTACCCATAATCAAATGTTTTGTTGTCATAAATCCCTCATTTTATCTAAGATGATACTGGCAAGGTCTTTAAATTCGTCAAGCTTACTGTTCAAATGATTCAGACAAAAAATCCTTTACACAGCTCATCCAAAAAATTATTTGTTTCCTCAGAGAGGATGGAACTGGTGTTTCAACCGGTCTTCAAAACCGGTAAGAGGCGGATAAAACTGTCTTTGGCAGGTTCGATTCCTGCCCTCTCGGCCAGATTATCAGAATCAGATATAAAAAAACCGCTGGATTTATGCCAGCGGTTTTGTTTTTTTTAGTACTACATTATTATATCATCAGCATCATCTTTCGGGTGAATGTATGACTTTCAGTGGTCATTTTATAAAGATATAATCCGGAAGAAACTTTGTTCCCGAACTGACTGGTGGAGTAAGATCGTGTTCATCCGCAAATACTAAAGTACCCCTAAGAAAATCAAGATATTGTCCCATCATGAATTCTCGTAAATTCAAATCACTGTTATCATAATCAAAGGTTTCTTCCCAGTAAATCGTTTCAGCAGAAAGGGATAATACCGAAACTTAAATTAGAAAAAACAACATATACATCAGTTTTTTCTTTGCTTCTCTTGATCATTTATTTATTTGAGTAGTATATTCAATTGCATATTAGAGAACAGATAAATACAGTAACTGTAAATTCTTTTTACAGATTTAGAGAATCATTTCCTTAATTTCATCTGTTTTAGGAACCTTGCCAACAACTTTTACATCTCCGTCTATAACAAGTGCCGGGGTTACCATTACACCGAAATCCATTATTTCGTCTAAATCCTTTACTTTCTGGATCGTAGCTTCAACACCTGTTTCTTCAACTGCTTTGATAACGTTTCTTTCCAGACTTTTACACTTGGCACATCCGGCTCCCAGAATTTTGATATTCATAATATCTCCTGCAAAGATTTCAGTATCATCTTTGAAGTATAACACCTGTATCAGTATTCTAATTCTGATATCAGGGATTATAATACAATAATAGAACAAAAGGACGCAAATAGCATTCCAATAAGAAGATGAATGTAAAAAAATTGAGAAAAAAAATTATTTCATCAGGATTGTTATTACTGGATACATGCAGATAATGTCAATTCCAATAAAAAAAACCCTTGAACTCGAAGCTCAAGGGCGTAATATCATTATTTGATCAGCATTAATTTTCTGGTCTCGGATCTTCCACCGGCATCGATCCTGGCAAAATATATTCCCGAAGAAACAGCTTTACCGAATTTATCCCTTCCGTCCCAGACAGTAGTATGATGACCGGTTTCCTGAATATCATCAACCAATTTCCTGATCCTCTGTCCTTTCAGATTGTAAATATTCAGAACTACTTCTGTACTTCTGGCGAGTTGGTAGGAGATCCTGGTTGCAGGACTGCGTCCGGACCCTGACGGATTAAAGGGATTAGGTGAATTGATTAGATTAAACGGGAATTGCTGAAGAAGCTCATTGCCTGCAAAGGAGTCGTCCGGCGAGTAAATATGTGCCGTGATCACCCAGTTTCCGGGATCATCATAATAATAGTCCAACTGCCGCCAGATACCTCGTTTTACCCAGCCTCCCTTATCTACAACCAAAGTACCATTGTCAAACCATCCCGCTTTTCCGTTCGAAGATTCGATCTCGTATCCTATCCAGTACTCCTTATCTTCTTCTATTGGAATGGGCATATTCAGAACCTGAACAATATGTTCATTAATTCCGAACTCAGGGATTTCCTGTTCATAGATTACTTCGGTAGGGGTAAGATCATCGGGTTCGGCTTCATAAATTTTTACATAAATGGCACAGCTATCGGAATTCGTGGGTGTATAGAAGCTGACTTTACCAATAACAGAGCCAGTTAAACCGACAAGCTCATCCTGAGTATAGCGAACCATGGCTTCGTAATTTGTCCAGATATTGCCCTCGAAGAGATTATCGGGATCTTCTGCATAAAACAGCAGATTTTCGTCACTCCAATTCTCCAGTTCCATTTCTATTACTGTATTTTCGGCATTTATCTCGATCTGGGCAAAAGCGTAATAATAATCCTCCCATACTGCCGCTACATCATAAATACCACTGGGAACATAGGGAAGCTCGAAATTTCCATTCACATTATCTATAGTAAGCGAATAGATATTATTTCCAGCTAAAGTCAGG
>JAUVIJ010000029.1 GCA_030592835.1 Candidatus Cloacimonadota bacterium
TCAATAACATGATCATAATCAGCTCCGGACCGATCCATTTTATTAATGAATGCTAACCTGGGGATGTTATAGCGATCTGCCTGATGCCAGACGGTTTCCGACTGCGGCTCTACTCCGCCAACTCCACAAAAAATACCAATAGCACCATCCAATATTCTCAGTGCTCTTTCTACCTCTGCTGTAAAATCCACATGACCGGGGGTATCGATGATATTGATCTGTTTTTTCTTCCAGAAACAGGTTGTAACAGCGGAAGTTATGGTTATACCTCTTTCCCGTTCCTGGTCCATCCAATCCATCACAGTATTGCCGTCGTGGACTTCGCCCATACGATGAATAATGCCGGTATAGAACAACATCCTTTCGGTAGTTGTAGTCTTACCGGCATCAATATGGGCCATTATACCTATATTTCGAAGGTGAGATAGGTCTGCTGGCATATTATAATTTAAAATTTGAAGTGAGCGAACGCCTTATTAGCCTCTGCCATTTTATGAGTATCTTCCCGTTTCTTAATACTGGCTCCTTCTTTTTTGAAAGCGGATAATAATTCTCCGGCAAGACGTTCAGTCATGGTTTTTTCTGATCTCTTACGTGCAAACCCGATTATCCAACGAAAAGCCATTGCCTGGGCGTTTTTGTGGTTAACCTCGGTTGGAATTTGATAGTTAGATCCACCAACACGTCTGGAAACGACTTTTATTAATGGTCTTACATTATCAATTGCCTGCATAAAGACATCAATAGGTTCTTCTTTTGTTTTTCCATCTATAATATCGAGGGCTCCGTAAACAATTCTTTCAGAAAGACTTTTCTTACCGCGTTGCATGACCGTATTGATGAATTTACTCAGAATGATGCTTTTATACTTCGGATCCGGCAGTATAACTCTTTCTACTATTTTTCTTCTTCTTGACATCTATTCCCTCCTATTTCTTCGGCCGTTTACTACCGTATTTAGAACGGGAATTGATCCTGTTTTCGACTCCAGCAGTATCCAGAGCACCACGGACAATATGATAACGGACACCCGGCAGATCTTTTACTCTACCACCTCGAACCAGAACGATCGAGTGTTCCTGCAGGTTATGGCCTTCTCCCGGAATATAGACAGTCACTTCAAAGCCATTGGTAAGTCTTACCCTGGCTACTTTTCTTAATGCTGAATTTGGTTTTTTCGGGGTCGTTGTGTAAACCCTTGTACATACTCCTCGCCTTTGAGGACATGACATGAGTGCTCGATTCTTTTTCTTCTTTACAATTCGTTTGCGCCCTTTTCGCACAAGTTGATTAATGGTTGGCACTAATTTCCTCCATCTTATTTTTTATCTTTCTAAAAATCAAGGATGTCTTCTGTGTCTTCATTTTTGATCTGATGAGCAAACTCCTGAATCACCGAACTTACTGTTTTACCAGATTCGACAGCAGCTTTCACTTCATTGTTATAAAACTTGGTTCCAGTACCAATGGGGATACGGTGTCCAATTATTATACTTTCCTTCAATCCTTCAAGTTGATCTATTCTACCTTCTATTGCAGATTGAGTAAGAACTTTTGTGGTTTCCTGGAAAGAAGCGGCAGAAAGCCAACTGTCAGTTAACAATGAAGCTTTGGTTATACCAAGAAGTAATTGCTCAAAGGTAGCTCCTTCGCCACCCTCTTCTTCGATTCTTTTGTTTTCTCTCATCACTTGATTTCTATCAGAGATTTCTCCTTCGAGAAACATTGTATGACCCGGATTGGTGATCTTAACTTTCTTGAACATCTGACGAATAATCACACCAATATGTTTATCATCTATTTTTACGCCTTGCTTTCTGTAAACTTCCTGGATTTCATTCAAAATCAGCTTCTGAGCAGCTTTAACACCCTTTGCTGTCAGGATGTCATGAGGATCCAAAGGACCTCCGGAAAGAGCGTCTCCACTTTCTACATAATCTCCCTGGTGAATAATAATACGTTTTCCGGGAGGGATCACATATTTCTTTTCCGTTCCACCTTCCGCTTTGATAAATATCACTCTTCCTGATTTGGTTAAGTCACCGATGGACACGATACCGTTGATCTCAGAAAGAATGGCTTTGTCTTTTGGAGCTCTGGCTTCAAAAAGATCTTGAACCCGTGGTAACCCACCAGTGATATCACTTTGTTTAACAGTGATCCTCGATGTTTTTCCGAGAATATCACCTGGATCAACATAGATTCCGTCATCAACCTCAACATTCAGTCCGGTAGGAATAGGTATCAGTTCCTCACTACCGTCTTTCTTGATAATCTTGAACTGAGCCTGAAGCTTTCTATCTTTGGAATCAATTATGGTTATTTCCCGGGATCCGGTGAGTTCATTGAATTCTTCCTTATAGGTAATATCCTTAACAAAATGCTCGAATTTAAGTTTACCCTTAGCAGTTGCAATAAGCGGATTGTTATAATGGTCCCAACTGAACAGTTTAGTGTTTTTAACAACTTTCTGTCCTTTTTTCACATAAATTGTGGAAGCATATTCGACTTTATATGTTTCCAGAACATCACCATTATTTTCATCGATGATCTGAATTCTTCCCAGAGATGTAATGGAGACATATTCGCCGGAACGGTCTGTGACAGTGTTCATTCTTACGAATTTAATAATACCGTCAGAATTTGCTATTACCTCAGCAAGATCCACATCAGTAGAGGCTGTGCCTCCTATATGGAAAGTTCGAAGAGTTAACTGGTTGCCGGGTTCACCGATACTTTGAGCTGCAATCACACCAACAGGTTCACCGATAGTGACTTTTTTATTACTTCCAAGATTTCTACCATAACATTTGCTGCAAATACCTTTCTCAGATTCACAGGTTATGACAGAACGGATCTTAACAGAATTAATTCCGTGATTCTGAATCGTGAGTGCAATTTCATTAGTGATCTCATTGTTGGCTTTAACTATCAACTGGTCTGTTACAGGATCGATGATATCTTCGGCAGCTGTTCTTCCTTTGATACGCTCGGATAACGGTTCAACTACTTCCCGACCTTCTTTCAGAGCAGAAACTTCAATACCTTCGATCGTGTTGCAATCATGTGTGGTAATTACTGCATTTTGGGCAACATCGACAAGTCTTCTGGTCAGGTATCCAGCATCGGCCGTTTTCAAAGCTGTATCCGCCAGACCTTTACGGGCTCCGTGAGTCGAAATGAAATATTCAAGAACCGTAAGACCCTCTTTAAAGTTAGATTTTATCGGGGTTTCAATAACTTCCGCTACACTATCTGAAGTTCCCCGGGAAGGTTTATCCATCAGCCCCCGCATAGCCCCGAGTTGCTTGATCTGGTCTTTACCACCTCTGGCACCGGAGATATACATCATATTAATGGAATTAAAACCATTCTGATCTTCCGCCAGTTCATTCATAAGAACATCAGTTACATTTTCCGTGGCCATCTTCCATTTATCGATCACCCTGTTGTATCTTTCAGTTCCGGTGATTTCTCCATTCAAATAACTGTCCAGAATTTCCTGAACCTCTTTTTCTGTTTTTTTAATGATCTTATTCTTTATTTTGGGAGTTACAACGTCTCTGATACTGAATGTAATTCCTGCTTTTGTTGCATATTTGAACCCAAGATCTTTGATATCATCCAGTATTTGCGCTGTCCTGTGTTGTCCAACTAATTCAAAGCAATCCATGGCAATATCGTTAAGCTTGCCTTTGGTAAAGGTATAGTTCTGAAAGGATAATTTAACAGGCAGGATTTCATTGAAAATAATACGTCCGACAGTTGTTGTCTGAATCTCACCTTTATAATGAACCTTTATCCAGGAATGAATATCCAGTTTGCGATCCGGTCTTGGATTACCTCGACGATTGAAAAGTAATTCCTCCTGTTCAAAGGCTATCAGTAATTCTTTGGCAGAGCTGTAATATCTGCGTTTCCAGTAATCATTATCACTTGTTGGTGTTTTTTCTTTATGCACGGTCAAATAATAGCAACCAAGAACAATATCCTGATTTGTTGCCATTGCCAATTTACCATTTGATGGAAGAAGCAAGTTCCGGGAAGACAGCATCAGAATACGTGCTTCCATTTGAGCCTCATGAGATAGAGGTATATGTACAGCCATCTGATCACCATCAAAGTCTGCATTATAGGGAATACAAACAAGGGGATGAAGTTCGATTGCCTTACCCTCGGTTAGAACCGGCATAAAGGCCTGGATACCGTGTTTATGTAGAGTAGGCGCCCTGTTCAGCAGTACCGGATAATCCTTGATTACCTCTTCCAGGATCTCCCAGATCTGAGGTTTCTGCTTTTCAATCAGTTTTTTAGCGGTTTTGGCTTTCTCTACCTCACCCAGTTTCTCAAGTTTTTCAATTATAAAAGGTTTGAACAACTCAATTGCCATTTCCTTGGGTAAACCGCATTGATGTAATTTCAAATTCGGACCGACAGTAATAACGGATCGACCTGAATAATCGACTCGTTTACCAAGAAGATTCTGACGGAATCGTCCTGTTTTTCCCTTCAACTGATCAGCCAGAGATTTTAGAGGACGATTACCTCTACCTTTTACAGGTCTTGTTTTTCGGGAATTATCTATCAGGGCATCGACAGCTTCCTGCAACATTCGTTTTTCATTGCGCAGGATAACTTCAGGGGCGTTGATCTCCAGTAATCCCCTTAATCGGTTATTTCTGGTTATTACTCTGCGGTATAATTCGTTGAAATCAGCAGTAGCAAATCTACCTCCTTCCAGTTGAACCAGGGGTCTTAAAGTCGGGGGTAATACCGGCAGAACTTCCAGAATCATCCAGTCCGGTTGATTTCCAGATTTTCTAAAAGCATCCACAATTTTCAGTCTTTTAATAGCTTTCTGCTTTTTCTGAGCCGAAGTTTCCATCTTAATGATAGTTCTCAGGTTCATCGTTTCATCTTCCAGGTTGAGGTCGTTCAGCAGGAGTTTCACTGCTTCCGCACCCATCAAGGCTTCGAATTCTTCACTGACACGATCTCTTATCTCATAATATTCATCGACGTCGATCAAATCTTTTCTTTCGTAATCACTATCTCCGGGATTGAGGACGATAAAGGATTCATAATACAGAACTCTTTCTAATTTACTGACCGGCATATCCAGAAGGGTACCGATAACACTTGGCATACTTTTAACAAACCAGATATGGGCGATCGGTACTGCCAGCTCGATATGACCCATCCGGGATCTTCTTACCCTGCTGGTGGTTATCTCAACTCCACAGCGATCACAGATCGTATTCTGAAAACGTTTCTTCTTATATTTGCCACAACTGCATTCATAATCTTTTTCTGGTCCAAAGATCCGTTCACAGAATAGACCGCCTTTCTCCGGTTTCAGAGTTCTATAGTTTAGTGTATCCGGCTTGGTAACTTCACCATGAGACCATTCTCTGATAGCATCCGGAGAGGCAATTTTAATCTTAACTTTTTCATAGTTTTCTACACGGCTATTACGTTTTATTTCTCTGATCAAATTGTCCCCCGTTTGTCACTCGTATTAGTCATGAATTCTATATCAAAACATAATGATTTCAATTCACTGACCAAAACATTGAAGGATTCAGGGATCCCGGGTTTTGGTGGATTTTGTCCACTGGTTATCGCTTTGAAAGCATTAGTTCTACCATCGACATCATCTGATTTTATTGTTAACATCTCTTCTAAAAGTCGTGAAGCTCCATATGCCTCCAGAGCCCAAACCTCCATTTCTCCCAGGCGTTGTCCACCATGTTGGGCTTTTCCTCCAAGAGGTTGTTGGGTGATAAGAGAATAAGGTCCTGTAGAACGGGCATGCATTTTGTCTGCTACCAGATGGTTTAGTTTCAGCATGTACATAATTCCGACAGTCACTCTTTCTTTGAAGGGTTCACCTGTTTTTCCATCACAGAGTATTTGCTTGCCGTCTTCCGCTAGTTTGGCTTTCTTGATCTCCGTGTCGATATCTTTCAGGGAGGCACCATCAAAAACAGGAGTTTCAATCCTAAATCCCAGTAGCTTGGCAGCCATTCCCAGATGTGTTTCCATGATCTGACCGATGTTCATACGTGAAGGAACACCCAGGGGATTGAGGATGATATCAATAGATTCCCCATCCTCAGTAAAAGGCATGTCTTCGATTGGACAGATTCTGGAAATAACACCTTTATTCCCATGACGTCCAGCCATTTTATCACCGACTTTTATTTTACGTTTCTTTGCTATATAAACCTTAACCATTTTACGAACACCATAAGGTAGTTCATCCCCATGTTTGAGACGTTCATAAAATTTCTTGTAAATATTAGAACTTTCCTCGTTGGCAATTTTGACCTTTAGAATAATTTCATCATAGATTTTCCTGTTTGTTTCCGGATTTTCAACAAGGTCATAATCCAAATTCAATCTTTTAAAATTAATTTTACTAAGATCATTTTTGGTGATTTTTTTGTTGGAAGGAATAAAAAACATATTGGTTTTAGCATCGACCAGGTTTTTTGCTTTCTGACCAAGAAGTCTTTCCGATAACTGTTTCTTCAGGAACTCGTCGATTTTTTTCTGTCTCTCATTTCGTTCCTGCTTAATTCGGGTAAGGGATTCCTTTTTTCTTTCCTGTTCATCAAATTCGTCCATTTCCTCCAGTCGGGAAAAGACTTTTACATCGATGACAACACCTTCCATACCCGGTTTGGATTTCAGGGAACTGTTCGTAAAATCACCCGCTCTATCCCCAAATAAAGCTCTCATTAAATTCTCTTCCGGGGAAGGATCGATATCGACATTCTTGGGCGTTATCTTACCAACAATGATATCTCCTGCTTTTACAACTGAACCAACTCGGATAATACCTGTTTTATCAAGATTCCGAAGTGATTTTGTCGGCACATTGGGAATATCATAAGCGAGTTCTTCTTTACCGTTTTTCATATTCCGGACAAGAACTTCATGTTCTTCTATATACAGGGAAGTTAATGTATCTTCCCGGGCAACTTCTTCACTGAGAATGATGGCATCTTCGAAATTATAACCATACCAGGGCATAAATGCTACCAGCATGTTTCTGCCCAGAGCGAGCCTTCCGTTATTGATAGCAGGTCCGTCAGAAAGCATATCACCTTTTTTTACCTGATCACCTTTTTTAACAGTCGGTCGCTGATTTATGCAGGTATCCTGATTGGATCGCGCAAATTTCTTCAAATATATCCTGTTTTCGATACCCAGATCAAGAATATTATCATCGGGATTACTGCGTTCAATATCGATATAGGAGCTTGTTGCCTTGGTAATATACCCGTCGAAAGGAGCAATAGCAACCGCTCCGCTGTCTTCAGCAATGATTTTTTCCATCCCCGTACCAATTATAGGAACTTCGGGTTTGACAAGGGGTACAGCTTGACGCTGCATGTTTGATCCCATCAAAGCCCGATTGGCATCATCATGCTCAAGAAAGGGTATAATAGATGCGGAAACTGACACTATCTGTTGTGGTGAAACATCCATGTAGTGCACGTCTTCCGGACTTGATTGTTGGAATTCTCCCCGGTAACGGGCGAATACAAGTTTATCAGTTATTTTTTTATCAGCGTCATAATTAACGTTTGCCTGAGCAATGATATATCTCTCTTCATCATAAGGATCAAGATATTCTATTTTATCGGTAATGACCCCATTTTCGATCTTTATGTATGGTGTCTCCAGAAATCCCAGATCATTGATCCGGGCAAACATTGCCGGAGATGAGATCAGTCCAATGTTCGGACCTTCAGGGGTCTCAATCGGACAGATACGACCATAATGAGAGTAATGTACATCGCGGACTTCGAATCCTGCTCTCTCTCTTGTGAGTCCTCCCGGACCGAGGGCTGACAGTCTTCGTTTGTGTGTGATTGCTGTTAAAGGATTGGTCTGCTCCATGAACTGTGATAATTGTCCAGTCAAGAAAAATGACTGAACTACAGCGATAAGTGCATTGCTGTTGATAAGGTCATGAATTGTTACTTCATCTGAATTGGCGATGGACATTCTTTCAACAGCAGTTCTGGCGACTCTGGACATTCCAATGTTATATTGCTCTGTTAACAGCTCACCGACAGTTCGTATTCGACGGTTTGCCAGATGATCGATATCATCGACGACATCTTCATCCTTATAGACCATTATCAATCTGTCGATGATAGCGATGATATCTTCCTTGGTCAGTGTTGGTATGGTCGGATCGACATCAAGTTCAAGCCTTGTATTAAGTTTGTGTCGACCAACTTTACCCAGATTGTATCTCCTTGCATTGAAGAACATCCTTTTAAAGAGATCCATCGCTATCTCAAACGAGGGTTCCTCACCAGGTCGGATCAACGTATATATTTTCTTAACAGCTTCTTCCTGATTGGTCGTCTGATCTTTAGCAATAGTTTGCTCGATGATCTTACGGGGAATTTCAGAATCTTTTGTTATTACTGAAACTTTTTTGATCTTGGCTTTCTCCAGGATTTCGATTATCTCATCGTCTATAGAAATACCACCTTCAGCAAGAATCTCACCGGTTTCCTTATCGATCAGTTCATTACTGAGAAAACGACCTTTGGCTTTACTGAGAGTTAATTCTTCTTTTTTATAGAAGTGATTTCTGAGATCTTCGTTAATAGATAATCCCACAGCCCTCAGAAGTACAGTTGCCGGCAATTTTCTTCTTTTATCGATGAGAACAAACATGGCATCGTAACTGTCCATAGTGAATTCGAGCCAAGATCCATTTTCCGGAATAAGCTTAGCCGAGTTAAGGGTCTTCCCATTGGGATGCTTAGTTTCAGAGAAAAAGATACCGGGTGAACGATGTAGCTGACTGATAATGACCCGTTCAGCTCCATTGATTATAAAGGTACCCATGGATGTGATCAAGGGTATTTCACCTAAAAACACATCCTGTTCAATAGTACTTTTCACCCTTTTTTCACCTGTCTCTTTAAGCAGATCTTCATCATAGATTGTTAATCTCATACGGGCTTTTACAGGTGCTTGATAAGATAGATTACGTTCGATACACTCATCGGTAGAATATTTTTCCTTGAGTATAGTATAATCCAGGTATTCAAGGTAATAAAGACCTTTCTGATCTTCAAGAGGGAAGATCGATGTCAAAACCGTCTGTAACCCATTATCTTTACGCTTCTGAGGATGTTCGTCTTTCTGCAAGAACTTATCATAAGAGTCTTTCTGCATAGCCAGCAGATTGGGGACCCTAACAGTAGGAAGACCGGAATCCTCAGCTTTTTTACGGATACGGGAATAACTTTTTATTTTCAAAAGCATCTACTCCTTATTACGTAAAAAAGCGAAATTCATTCGCTTCAAGGAACGTATGTATAAAATATCAAGGGCGGAAGTGGTCGAATAAGCCACTTCCGCTAATTTCTGGAAATTATTTGATTTCTACTGAACCACCAGCTTCTTCGATCTGTGCTTTGACAGAATCTGCTTCTTCTTTCGACACATTTTCCACAACTGGTTTAGGTGCAGTATCAACAAGTTCTTTTGCTTCTTTGAGTCCGAGTTTGGTAATAGCTCGAACTACTTTGATCGTTTGGATTTTCTTGGCACCGCAATTAGTTAGAATTACACTGAATTCTGTTTGTTCTTCAGCGGCTTCAGCACCGGCAGCAGGAGCTGCAACGACAGCACCAACGGGAGCAGCGGCCGTTACGCCAAAAATCTCTTCCAGTTCTTTAACGAGTTCGGATAAATCAATAACACTCATTTCCTTAATAATATCGATAACCTGTTGTTTCTTATCAGCCATTATTATCTCCTTCTTTTATTTTCTAATTATTTTCTTGTTTCTGCTTGGCGATTTCATCGATCGCATAGAAAAATTTTCTGATGATTCCCTGAAGAGCTCCGACAAAACCAGTAATAGGTGAATTGAATCCAGCTAATATTTGGGCAATCAATACATCTTTACTTGGCAATTTTGCCAGTTGCTTCAATTGGTCGGGATCCATTATTTCACCCTCGACCAGACCGATCTTGAAAGCGGGGAAATCTTTATTAGCCATTACTTCTTTGATAAAACCTGCCAGTTCTCTGGCGGGAGCAACTTCATCAGCTCTGGTTGCTGCAACGGCTGTCGGACCTTTCAGATAGGGATCGAGTATAGTTATTCCGAGATCGTTCAGTGCGATCTTGATGAATGAGTTCTTCGATACGAAATAATCTACTTTTGCATCACGCATTCGATTTCTTAACTGATCGACTTCCTCAATATTGATGCCTTTATAATCCAGAAGTATTATTGACTTGGCATTCTCCAGGCGTTCTTTGATCTGACTTACTTCATCGATTTTGTATTGCTGTGTCATAATCAACTCCTACTTCTTGGATTCCAGAGTGACGGAAGCCACATCCAATTTTATACCGGGACCCATCGTTGAAGTTAGAGTCATGCTCTTAATGTAAATACCCTTAAGGGTAGGCGGTCGATCACGGAGGATCGCGGTAATAATAGAAAGGATGTTTTCTTTCAGGTTTTGAAATTCAAAAGACAATTTTCCCGAAATAATATGCAGGTTGGAAAATTTGTCGACTCGATATGTGACTTTTCCACCTTTGGAATCTGTCACCGCTTTTTTGATATCCATGGTTACTGTTCCGACCTTCGGGTTTGGCATCAAACCGCGAGGACCGAGGACCCTTCCCAGACGACCGATTTTTCCCATTAGATTGGGAGTTGAAATTACAACATCAAAATCGAGCCAGCCAGTATTGATCTTCTCGACGTAATCATCCAGTCCAACATAGTCGGCACCGGCATCCTTAGCCTCATCTGCTTTTTCACCTTCCGCAAATACAAGAACCTTCATTAATCTGCCGGTTCCGTGGGGAAGCACCAGAGAGTTTCGAATTTGCTGATCAGCTTTTCGGGGATCGACACCAAGATTGAAATGTAATTCGATTGTTTCATCGAATTTACTTTTAGGCATTTTTTTCAAAAGCTCGATAGCTTCCGATAATTCATACCTTTTAGTCTTGTCGATCATCTCCCGAGCCTGCTGATACCTTTTACTAGGTTTCATACACACTGCTCCTTATTGATAATCTCCTGCTTTCCATAGGGGTTATACACTATTCTTCTACAGCTCCTCCCATATTTCTTGCAGTACCCTCTATCATACGCATAGCAGCTTCTATACTGTACGCATTAAGATCTTTCATTTTTATTTCAGCAATTTTCTTCACAGAAGCTTTTGAAATTTTTCCGACTATTTCCCTGTTTGGTTCTCCGGATCCCTTCGCCAGACCCGCTTCTTTTTTGATAAGAACTGCTGCCGGGGGAGTCTTGATCGTAAAAGTAAAGGATTTATTCTTATAAACATGGATCACTACCGGATAGATCATTCCGGGTGAATCCTTGGTCTTGTCATTGTAAGCTTTACAGAATTCTCCGATATTTATTCCGGCCTGACCAAGTGCTGGGCCAACAGGAGGAGCCGGTGTAGCCTTTCCGGCTGGTAATTGCAGTTTTACAACATGCTCAACGTCTTTGGGTTTTGCCATTATTACCTCATTACTATAAAATTTCTACGTTATCGGTATGGACTTCCACCGGTGTTACCCTGCCAAATACTGTCACTTTTACAATTAGTTTCTGCTGATCGGAATTCACTTTCTCGATAACACCTTCAAAATCACTGAATGGACCTGAAGTGATCTTGATCATATCTCCGGGTATAAATTCGTAACCTTTAGAAACATCTTTGTCCCTATCTGCAATGCCAAGTAAACGATTAATCTCATTTTCAGATAAAGGCTGGGGTTTTTTACCAGTGCCTAAAAAATTAGTTACTCCGGGCATACCGACAATGAATTGATATACTTCGGGAGTTAGATCAACTTCAATAATGATATAACTGGTAAAGAGTTTCTTTTCTCGCTCGACTTTCTTGCCATCACGAATATGAAAGGTTTTTTGAGTAGGGATAAGAACCTGACCAATCAATGCGTCGAGGGCAGTACCCATCTTTCCTTTCTCAATCGCTTCTTTTATCTTAAATTCGTGAGAAGCATAAGTGTGAACGACATACCATTTCATTATCGTGACTTATCCCCCGAGAAGTAGTTTTCTGACAATAAAAGAGAAGATACCATCGGTAACAGCCAGAAAAATCCCGACAAGTCCTGACATGACTATAACAACAGTAGTTCCTTCTTTCAGGTCGTCCTTTGTGGGCCAGGCGATGAATTTCATTTCAACACAGACACTTTTAAAAAATTTTGCTATCTTTTTGAACATATTTTACTCACTTATTTTATTTAGGAAAATGGCAGGCCCGGCAGGAATTGAACCCGCAACCCCCGGTTTTGGAGACCGGTGCTCTACCAGTTGAGCTACAAGCCTACACTTTCTTTTATCTGGTTTGTTTATGTTCCGTGTGCTTTCTGCACTTGGGACAGAATTTTTTTAATACAAGTCTATCAGGGTGATTACGACGGTTTTTTGTTGTCGTATAATTCCTGTTCTTGCATTTTTCACAGGCAAGTATAATAATCTCTCGCATCGATATTCTCCTCTAAAGCATCCGGATTTTCACTTACTCGATCACATCACTGACGACACCGGCGCCGATAGTATGTCCACCTTCACGAATAGCATAACGCAGACCTTTCTCCATGGCAATCGGGGTGATCAACTCTGCTCTGATCTGAACATTATCGCCCGGCATTACCATCTCGATACCTTCCGGTAACTCTACTGATCCCGTTACATCGGTCGTCCTGAAATAGAACTGGGGCCTGTAACCTGTGAAAAACGGCTTATGACGACCACCCTCATCTTTCGTCAAAATATAGGTCTTACCCGCAAACTTGGTGTGAGGTGTGATGCTCTTAGGTTTGGCTAACACCATCCCGCGCTCTACTTCGTCCTTGGCCATGCCACGTAAAAGAATCCCTACATTGTCGCCAGCTCGGCCTTCATCAAGTAGCTTCCGGAACATCTCAACTCCA
>JAUVIJ010000068.1 GCA_030592835.1 Candidatus Cloacimonadota bacterium
ATTCAGGCATAATCTCAATACCAATTGAATATCTTTTCATTTTTTTTGCTACAAAAAGAGTAGTACCAGATCCAACAAATGGGTCTAGAATCAAGTCATTTTGTTTTGTAAATAATTTAATAAACCATTCAGGTATTTTTTCGGGGAAAACTGCGCTATGTTGTTTATTATTGCATTCAGTAGCGAAATGTAAAACATTTGTAGGATATACTTCATTTCTATTTATCCAATTTGAAATATTCTTTCCGAATCCACTTCCAACTTTAGAATTATCTCTTATCTTATCCACATCACTAAGATTACTCAATCTTATTTTCGCCCATTTTCCAATTGGAATCATAACTTCTTCTTGATACATGGTAAATTTTTTTTCTTTATTAAACTGTAATAATCTTTCCCACGAATCTCTGAATCTATTTGGCCATTTGCCCGGATAGGAATTTTTTTTATGACATATGAATTGTTCTGTCCAAAACCATCCCTGCTTTTTCATTTCAATTATTAATTCAAGAACATAAGTATGTCTTTCTCCATTAGATACTTTCTCTTTTATATTTAGTATAAAAGTACCTGTTGATTTTAATACACGTAATAGTTCTGCAGAAGTAGGCAAGAACCATTCGACATATTTATCTGGATGAATACCACCATATGTTTTTTTTCTACTATCTGCATATGGTGGAGAAGTAATTATTAAATCAATACTATTATCATCTAATTCTTTTAGCCTTTCTCTGCAATCACCCAAGATTATTGTCGGAGTATAATTATGATTTTTTTCCATCTTTTCTCAACACGTCAAATGCAAGGCTGTGATCACTTTCTTGCTTTCTGATATTTCGTTGTATTTCTTTACTGCTTTTCCTGTTTTATCTAGATAATATTCAATCACTGCGTTTTCAAGATATTCAATTAATCCCTGATCGACTTTCATCAGACCATAAAATCCGGTCCCGATGATCAAAATTTCAGGTTTTTCAGTTAATCCGGATTCGATATCCTCCAGATAGAGACGATGGCTCTCTTTTCTCCACCATTCAGAATCAATTCTGTCCGGGTAGATGATCAGATCATTTTTGTAATGCTTATTATCCTGATAGATATTGCCGAAACGGTATTTTTTTATTCTCATTAAAGAATGTATCTGGACAGGTCTTCATCGGTGATGATCTTATCGAGTTTACGTTTGACAGTTGATTGGGTTATATTGACTTTCCTGGATTTTTTTTCAGGCATATTGAAAAGGTGGTCTTCCAGGAGTGCGTTCATGATTGTATGTAGACGTCGGGCTCCGATATCTTCCATTTTCTCGTTAGCTTGAGCAGCGAAACTGGCGACTTCATCGATCGCTTCTTCTTCAAAGGATAAACGAACGCCTTCTGCAGCAAATAAAGCTATGTACTGTTTCGTCAGAGAATTACGGGGATAAACAAGGATTTTTCTCAGATCTTCCTGTGATAGGCTGTGAAGTTCTTCCCTGATAGGGAATCTTCCCTGTAATTCCGGGATCAGATCTGAAGGTTTGGCGACGGTAAAGGCTCCGGCAGCGATAAAAAGTATATGAGAAGTATTGATAATACCGTATTTTGTCGGAACATTCGATCCTTCTACTATTGGCAGAAGATCTCTTTGAACTCCGGACCTTGATACATCTGCTCCCGAATGATCTTTACTGTAATTAGCAGCGATCTTATCGATTTCATCCAAGAAGATTATACCATCATTTTCGACTCGCCTCTTGGCTTCATTATTAATTTTTTCCTTACTTACCATGCGACTGGCTTCAACTTCAGATAGATATCTAACAGCTTCCCTGATTTTCATCTTCTTTTTTTTCTGGTCTTTACGAATAGGGATAATACCTGCCATCATTTCACCGAGTTGTAGATCGATATTCTCCATACCTGTCTGAGAAAAGATCTCGATCTGGGCACCCCGTGGTTTTTCTATGCTTAACTCAATTTCCCTGCTGTCGAGTTCCCCCTGATCAAGCTGTTTTCTCATCTTGCTTCTAATTCGTTCATATCTCTCGGTTCTTTTGTGGGTTTCCTCTTCGGTTTCATTTGGAATGATCGGTGGAGCAGGATACAACAGGTCGACCAGTTTCTCCCTGGCTTTTTCCTCAGCCTGTTCCTGAACGTCTTTTATCATTTCAGTACGAACATCGTTAATTGCAATATTCACCAGTTCACGGATCATTGATTCCACATCTCGTCCAACGTAACCGACTTCTGTAAATTTGGATGCTTCCACTTTTATAAAAGGGGCATTTGCCAATCGGGAAAGTCGTCGGGCGATCTCAGTTTTGCCAACTCCGGTAGGACCTATCAATATTATATTATTAGGCATTATTTCCTGTTGCAGTTCACCTTTTACCTGTTGCCTTCTCCATCGATTCCTCAGGGCTATTGCAACGGCACGCTTGGCTTTGTTCTGTCCGATTATATATTTATCCAGTTCTTCGACAATTTTCAGGGGTGTCAGGTCTTTCATTATTTCAGATTTCCTCAATATTTATGTTTGAATTAGTGTAAATACAGATTTCTGCAGCAATTTTAAGGGAGTTCACAGCGATTTCTTTGATATCCAGTTTAGAATGATTGGACAAAGCTCGGGCTGCAGCAAGGGCATAATTACCCCCTGATCCGATAGCGATTAAACCGTCATCAGGTTCCAGAACATCACCTGTTCCGGAGATCAGAAGGATAGATTTTTTATCGGCAACCAGGATCATGGCTTCCAATCGTCGTAGGATTCTATCAGAGCGCCATTCTTTTGCTAGCTCCACGGCAGCTTTTTTCAGATTACCCTTGGTATCCTTTAATCTGCCTTCAAATTTCTCGAACAGAGTAAAAGCATCAGCGGTCGCTCCGGCAAATCCGGCAATGACCTTTCCATCAAAAAGCCTTCTGAGTTTCTGAGCAGAATCTTTGATAACAGAATTACCCAGAGTTACCTGTCCGTCTCCTCCGATCACCGCTCGGTTACCTTTTTTAATACCGATTATCGTAGTTCCATGAAATTGTTCCATACTAACCATCCGCTTTAATCCTGTTATTGGGCTTTATCTTTTTCTGTTGGTTTCTGATCTTCTTTTTGATCTTGCTTAATCTCAGTATCTGTCTGAGGATTTTCTTTTACGCTCTCTTTTTCGTCTGGATTATCCGGTTCTTCTTCATCTTCTGTTGCAGTTGTTATTCGCATTTCTTTTACTTTCTGGAATTTCTTTTCCAGGATCTTCTTTTCTGCTCCAGTAACATGCTCAATAGCCAGATCATAGATTTCTTCGGCACTGAGAGTTTCTTTTTCCAGAAGAATCTGAGCCATATTATCGAGTAATTTGCTTTTGGTCCTGATGATCTCTAGGGCTGTTGAGTGTGCCTTTTCTATGATTTTTCTGATCTCACTATCGATCAGTCTTGCTGTTTCCTCGCTGATCGTTTCCTGCTGGGTGAAATCCCTACCCAAAAAGACCTGCGCTTCCTTTTTTGCTACTGTCATCGGTCCAATCGCTTTACTCATACCCCAATTACAAACCATTTTCTTAGCAATATCTGTTACTCGTTGAATATCATTGGCAGCACCGGTGGAAAGTTCTTTGTAAACAATTTCCTCTGCAGCTCTTCCTCCCAGTAGTACGACCAGGGAATGTTCCAGATAGGTCTTTGTGTAGTTGGACTTATCTGTTTGAAGATAATGTGTGGCTCCTCCGGTGAATCCTCGGGGAATTATTGTAACCTTGTGGATTGGTTCTGCTTTTTCCTGGAACATGGAACAGATAACATGACCACTCTCATGGTAAGCAGTTGAACGTTTATCTTCTTCTGTGATAACCTTGCTTTTCCTGGCTTTTCCCAGAGTTACTTTATCTTTTGCTTCTTCGAAATCATCGGAATCAATCTTCTTTTTGTCCTTCCTGGCAGCTAGAAGAGCAGCTTCATTGACGAGGTTGGCAAGATCAGCACCACTGAATCCTGGAGTAGCTCTGGCAATCAAGCTCAGACTGACATTTTTGCCTATAGGTAATTTCCGTGAATGAACTCTTAATATTGCTTCTCTACCCTTGATATCAGGAAGATCGATCACTACCTGACGATCAAATCTTCCCGGACGTAATAATGCCGGATCAAGTACATCAGGTCTATTTGTAGCTGCGATGATAATGACGGAATCATTGGGATCGAAACCATCCATTTCAACCAGCAACTGGTTCAGGGTCTGTTCTCTCTCATCATGTCCACCACCGAGTCCTGTTCCTCGATGTCTACCCACGGCATCGATTTCATCTATAAAAGCAATACAGGGAGAATTTTTTTTGGCTTCTTTAAACATATCTCGTACCCTGGATGCTCCAACACCTACGAACATTTCAACAAAATCCGAACCACTGATACTATAAAAAGGAACCTTTGCTTCACCGGCAACAGCCTTTGCCAGTAATGTTTTCCCTGTACCGGGTCGTCCCAGAAGTAAAACACCGCGGGGAATTCTTCCTCCCAGACGCTGAAATTTCTTGGGATCTTTCAGGAATTCTATGATCTCTTCCAGTTCTTCCTTGGCTTCATCTACTCCCGCGACATCTTTAAAGGTAACATTGGTTTTACCACCAACTGCCAGCCTGGCCCGGCTTTTTCCAAAGCTGAAAGCCTGACTTGTACCACCACGCATCCCGCGCATCATGAAGAACCAGAACCCGATCAGAATGATGAATGGTAACCATGAAAATATTATATTAAGAAATTTGGAAGGTTTCTGTGAAACAACTTTTATATCAAGAACAGTCAATTCCCTGATAAATTCGGAATCAGGTTCAAATGGCAGATAAGAAGTGAATTTCTGTCCATCGATACTGAGAATCGAGATATTCCTGCCATCCAGATTGACCTGAGTGACTTCACCGCTCTTGTACATTTTCTCAAAATCGGAGAAAGGTAATTGATTAACTTTTCCGGAACCCATTCTGGACATTTGGTACATGATAAGTAAAACCAGTATAATAACGATCCAGAAAGTGATCGTCTGATTTCTTTTCATTTTGGGAAGATTCTTCTTCTCATTTTTGTTCTTATTCTGATCCTGCTTTTGGTTGTCCATTTATGTATAGATCTCCTTCTTCAATACTCCAATATAGGGAAGATTACGATATTTTTCAGCATAATCAAGCCCATAACCAACTACAAAGCTATTACCAATTTCAAAGCCTAGATAATCTATTTTGACCTCGGTCTTATGGGCATCAGGTTTGTCCAGGAGTGTACAGATCTTGACCGAAGCTGGTTGATGTTTATGTAAATAATCGATAATATATTCCAGGGTCAGACCCGAATCGATTATATCTTCAACAATAACAACATGTTTGTTGAAGATGTCTGTATCAATATCTTTTCGAATCTTGACAATACCAGATGATTTAGTACTTTTTCCATAACTGGATAAGGAGAAAAAATCTATTTCAACGGGTAGGTCGACTGTTCTTATCAGATCTGAAAGAAAGATAGCTCCACCCCGAAGAATGCAGATGAAAACGGGTTTTTTACCCTGATAATCTTTTGTGATCCTGCTTCCCAACTGCTTTAGACAGTTATCAATATCCTCTTTAGAAAAAAGAACATATTCGATATCACTATGCATTTTATTTCCTTTTCTTTATTCTTTCTGCTGGTCTGGTTTTACGTTTCACGATTTTTTCTATTCTCAGCTTCAGGATGTTATTTGTTTCCGGACCAATCTTAACTCTATCATCGATTCTCAATCCAGCAATCCAGAATATCTTTTCCTGATCACTGAACAATAAAACCTTATCTCTCTCAAATTTTGAGACTTTTTCGTCAATGAAAAAATCTTTAAGTTTCTTGTGATGTTTCATGCCGACTGGAATGAATTTATCGCCGGGTCTTCGGTGTCTGATGGTCAAAGGGAATTTCAATTTATCAAGGTCGATATAAGCGATCTCCTTATCTTCATAAAGATAGCGTCGACTTTTAAGTTTTTTCAACTTCTCCATTATTATTCTGTAATTCTCAAAGGTAAGACGATTTCGCAAAGCTGTGATCTCCTTGGCATTGTCGCGATCCACCTTATATCGTTCCTGATTTCTGGTGAAAATGAGTTGATTATATTCTTTGAAAACCTTGATGTTGTGAGGAAGTGATACTTCTTTACTTCCTTCCGAATCCAGGATATAATCAATCTCTTCAAAGTTTCCATGATAAAAATCCTTTTCATCACCTTTTAACGATGAATAAATCTCTTTATAAATATAGAATCTGAGTACAGCTTTGGTTTTTTGAAGTATCGGGACCGAAATTATAACTTCATCCTGTTTTGATTTGATTTGTCCTTTCAGCAATCTTTTACTGGATAGTTCTCTCAGGATTTCATCAGTTTGTGAAAAGATATATGAAGTATGAGCCAGCTTATCAACGATCCTGGGATTCATATTATCGGTGAACCAGGGTATGAGTTCATGACGGATCATGTTTCTCTTATGGGCAGTATCTTTGTTAGTGGAATCTTCCCGCCATGATAGGTTTTCACTTTTAAGGTAATTAATTATTTCTTCACGGGAAAAATTCAACATTGGGTGTATTATCTTATTACTTCTGGGCATTATTCCGCGCAGCCCAGTATAGCCCGAACCTCTTATCATGCGGTAAAGAATTGTCTCCGCCTGATCCATTTTATTATGCCCCAGAGCTACTTTGTCGATCCTGTATAAGGCGATCAGTTTATTGAAGAATCCGAATCTGATTTCACGGGCATGATTCTCCAGATTGGATTTATTATCGATCTCATAATGTTCGACGACCAGTGAAATGTTCCTGTCAAAACAGAAATTTTTCACAAATTCTTCGTCAGCCTGAGATTCATTGCCCCTTAGCATGTAGTTGACATGGACAGCAAGAAGTGAAATATTAAATTTCGCTCTTAAACACCATAACCCGTGGAGTAGAGATGTAGAATCCTGACCTCCCGAGAAACCGACAAGTATTTTATCATCTTTCTTGATCAATTTATTTTCAATAATAAAGCTTTCTAATCGCTCCAGAAATCTGGTATTTTCCTTCATCATAATATCCTAATTCTTCTTATAATGATAATTTAATCTAAATCTTATTTTTGCAAGTTTTCCTTTAGTTTGTGGAGTGTCAAATAAAAAGCTTGTTAGAAATTTTATGAGTATGGATTATTGTAATAAAAACTAAAAGATAAGCAAGGGAGTTACAATGAAGAAACTGCTGTTATTGGGAGATGAAGCAGTTGCACAGGGAGCTCTGGATTCAGGATTATCAGGAGCTTACGGCTATCCCGGGACACCAGCGACAGAAATTATCGAATATATACAGAGAAGTCCCGATGCGATCGAACGTAATGTCCACATGACCTGGTCTGCTAATGAAAAAACTGCTCTTGAAGAGGCGCTGGGAATGTCTTATGCCGGAAAGCGGACCCTGGTGACAATGAAACACGTTGGACTTAACGTTGCTGCTGATCCTTTTATGAATTCTGCATTAACCGGTGCCAATGGTGGTGTGATAGTAACAGTTGCCGATGATCCTTCGATGCATTCCTCTCAGAATGAACAGGATTCGAGATACTATGGACAATTTGCCATGTTGCCGGTATTGGAGCCGACTAACCAGCAGGAAGCCTATGATATGCCCCGATATGGATTCACCCTTTCTGAAAAGTATAAAATCCCAGTTCTATTAAGATTAACGACTCGCTTAGCTCATTCCAGGGCAGGTGTAAAAAGACAGGATATTCTACCGGAAAATGGATTAAACAAACCTGAAGATCCAAATCAATTCATGCTGTTACCGTCTTTTGCCAGGAAAAAGTATAAACGGCATTTAAATATCCAAAAAGATCTGGTAGCAGAATCCGAAAATTCTCCTTTCAATATTTATTTTGAAGGAGAAGATAAAGGCAAAGGTATAATAGCTTGTGGACTTACATATAATTATCTGATGGAGAATTATGGCGAAAACAAATGCCCCTATCCAGTCCTTAAAATTGGACAATATCCGCTTCCTCGAAATAAAATAGAAAAAATTGTCAGTGAATGTGAGCAAATAATTGTTATTGAAGAAGGAATGCCCCTGGTTGAAGATGCGTTAAGGGGCTATCTGGATAAAGGCAAACGGATCCATGGCAGGATGGATAATACGTTTCCCAGAGACGGGGAACTGAATCCGAGTATTGTCAGTAAAGGTCTTGGCCTGAGCGATAATAAGAATGTTAATATTCCCGAAATCGTAGCTAAGAGACCGCCAGCTTTGTGTGTAGGCTGTCCTCATGCTGATACCTATAAAGTCTTGAATGAAGTCCTGAAAGAATTCGGTCGAGGTCATGTATTTGCTGATATTGGCTGCTACACTCTGGGATTTCTACCACCTTATTCAGCAATCAGTACCTGTGTAGATATGGGAGCATCGCTTTCCATGGCAATAGGCGCAGCCGATGCCGGATTATTCCCTGCAATTGCCGTAATCGGTGATTCTACTTTCGGACATTCCGGAATGACTCCTCTTTTGGATGCTGTTGTCACTGGGTCCAATATTGTTGTCCTCATACTCGATAATTCAATTGTAGCTATGACCGGAATGCAGCAATCCCAGGTAGAAGGCAGGATAGAACAGATCTGTTCAGGACTGGGAGTGTCGGAGGATCATATTCGTGTGATTACACCACTTTCACGACATTTCGAAGAGAATGTAAGGGTTATAAAGGAAGAAATTGTTTATAAGGGAGTATCTGTAGTGATTCCGCGTCGTCCTTGTATTCACGTATACAAGAAAACGAAAACAAGGAGCACAAAATGAAAAAAGATATTATTTTATCCGGTGTAGGAGGACAGGGGATTTTATCGATTGCAGCAATAATCGGTTATGCAGCTATAGAATCAAATTATCATCTTAAACAGGCAGAAGTACATGGAATGTCACAACGGGGCGGGGATGTTCAATCTCATCTCAGGTATTCCAG
>JAUVIJ010000142.1 GCA_030592835.1 Candidatus Cloacimonadota bacterium
AAAGGAACCGTTATCGAAGCAAATGTCGTAATAATGGATAAGGTCTCTATCGGAACAGCATGCAGTCTTTATCCCAATGTTAAAGTATATGAAGATTTTGTTATTGGTGATAGTGAAATCATCCATTCCGGGTCTGTAATCGGATCCGATGGTTTTGGTTATTTGTTACATGAAGGGATTCAGCAGAAAATCCCCCAGGTTGGAAACGTTATTATAGAAGATGATGTAGAAATCGGTTCCAATACATCCATAGATAGAGCAACACTGGGTTCAACCAGAATAGGCAAGGGAACGAAAATAGATAACCTGGTGCAAATTGGTCATAATTGCAGAATCGGTGAGAATTCTATAATCTGTGCTCAGGTTGGTCTTGCAGGTAGTACGATAATTGGTGATTTTGTCTATCTGGCAGGTCAGGTCGGTGCAGCCGGTCATTTGAAAATCGGTGATGAAGCTATGATCGGAGCTCAATCAGGTATAACCGGGGATATTCCTGGTAAGGCTAAATATTTTGGTTCGCCTGCTATAGAAGCCAGATTACGGAAAAGAATTTTAGCCTCCGAAAAAAAGCTACCCGATCTTGTCAGGGCATACAGAAAAAATCAGAAAAACAGGAATAAGAAATGAACGATCTTAAACAGACTATAAAAGGTGAAACAAGTTATAAGGGTATAGGTTTACACTCCGGTCATGTTTCTACTATTACCTTTAAGCCTGCTGAAAAAGATGAAGGGATAATATTCATCCGTACAGATATGCCGGGAAAACCGGAAATCCAAGCAGATATCGACCATGTCATCGATATATCGAGAGGAACGACTATCGGCATCAAAGATGCTTCTGTTGCAACGATCGAACATGTACTGGCCGCAATAAAGGGATTGAATATCGATAATATCCGGATTGAAGTTAATGGTCCGGAAGTACCTGTAGCCGATGGAAGTGCGATTGTTTTTCTTAATCTTTTAAAGGAAGTCGGGATCAAAACCCAGAATGCAGAAAGAGAATATCTTGAATTCGATAAACCGATATCCTTCTCGGCTCCCGCAGATAATGTTGATATCGTTATCGTCCCTTCTGATGATCTGAAAGTTACTTTTATGGTAGATTACAAACAGAAGGCTTTAGGAACACAGTATACATTCCTGCCTTCGATAAATTCTTTTGAAAAGGATTTTGCTTCGGCCAGAACTTTCTGTTTTCTCCATGAGATAATCATGCTGAAAGAAGCCGGATTGATCAAGGGCGGTTCTCTTGACAACGCTCTGGTCGTTGCTAATCCTGATACTCCTGCAGATGAGATTTCCAGATTGAAATCGATATTCGGCTATGAAAAGGATATCTCCATAAGTGAAAACGGGATAATTAATAATACAACCCTGAGATATTATAATGAATTTGTCAGACACAAAGTAGTTGATCTGCTTGGTGATATTGCTCTTCTGGGAGTTCCCATCAAAGGTCACATTCTGGCAGCCAGGTCGGGACATAAAACTAATGTGGAACTGGTTAGAAAACTTCGTAAGTTACATAAAAAACAGCAATTGCAGAGAATATATCAGAAAAAAAGACTGGAAGATATCGTTTTTGATATTAACGCAATTCAGAATATACTTCCCCATAGATATCCCTTCCTAATGGTGGATAAAATCATTGAATTTGATGCAGGAGAATCGATAATCGGAATCAAAAATGTATCTATTAATGAACCCTTTTTCCAGGGGCATTTCCCCAGTCATCCGGTCATGCCTGGTGTACTGATCGTGGAAGCAATGGCTCAAACCGGTGGAATTATGCTACTAAATGCTCTGGAAAATCCGGAAGATTATCTTGCTTATTTTGCATCTATCAATAATGTAAAATTCAGAAAGCCAGTATTGCCGGGAGATACGTTAAGACTTGAGTTGAAAGTCATCTCCATGAAAAGAGGACTGGCTAAAATGCATGGTGATACATATGTTGGCAGCACCAAAGTTTGTGAGGGAGATTTTTTAGCAAAAGTTGTGAGAAAATAAAGGAATAACTGACGATGATACATTCCACTGCGATAATAGATCCCCAGGCTGAGATCGGAAAAGACTGTGAGATCGGACCCTTTTGTATAATCGGACCGAATGTAACACTTGGTGACAGATGTAAATTATTCAGCAATGTAATTCTGGATGGATATACAACTATCGGAAATGATAACAAGTTCTATCATTCGGCTGTGATCGGTTCTGATTCCCAGGATCTGAAGGACAAAGGAGATCCTACCCATCTGATAATTGGAAATAACAATTGTTTCCGGGAATTTGCAACGGTAAATAAATCGGCGACTCCCAATGAACCCACACGAGTCGGAGATAATTGTCTAATCATGGCCTATGTCCATATCGCTCATAACTGTCAAATTGGTAATAATATCATCATTGCCAACGCTGTCAATTTTGCCGGTCATATTCACATCCATGATTTTGTTATCATAGGTGGAATGACGGCTATAGCTCAATTCGTCAAGATCGGTGCCTACGCCTTTATCGGAGGAGCCAGCGGTATTAAAAAGGATATTCCGCCTTTTACCCGTGGTATTGGTTTTCCCTACATTATTCACGGATTGAATGTTGTCGGATTACAACGTCATGGATTCAGTGAAGAATCACGACAGTCCATAAAAGATATTTACAGAATATTTTATCGTTCCAATCTGAATGTCAGTCAGGCAATTGAGAAGGTGGAAGAGATTAAAACTCTAACACCGGAGCAGAGAATTTTTCTCGACTTTGTTAAGAGTTCAGATAAAGGTATCTGCAAATAATTCTACCGATGTTAAAGAATTTTTACTTTAAGATCAGCATTAGCGCTCAGAAAATCTGGGAATATCTTTATGCGAATATAACCGATCTTAATGTCACGATCCAATTTTTATTCGTCGCTTTTGTTTTGATCCTAAGTTTAATAATCAGACGTATTTTAATCAAAATTCTCAAAAAAAACAAAGAAATCCAGAAAAGTACATTTCTTTTTTCCTTTGATTTCATAAAATCGGTTCTTCTGCCATTAGTGCTCTCAGTCATTTTGTTGTTGACCAAGAACCTGTTTCAAATGCTGCAATACCCGGCCAGTATCATCCAGATAGCTTTGAGTTTATCCGGATTCTGGATCCTGATCATGATCACCACTTTTTTCATTGGAGATTTAATCCTCAAGAAAACCGTTCTTATTATCGGAATGTTACTGGCGATCCTGGGCAGTCTGGGGGTACTTACAGAAACAATCACACTTCTTGATACACTGGCAATAAGTTTTACCGGTGTCAGAATATCCGCCTACACGATCCTGAAAGCACTGATCCTCTTAATTGTTCTGGGTTGGCTGGCGAAAAGATCATCCTTATTTCTTGAACACCGATTGCATTCATCTAAGCAGGTCAAACCGTCACTTCGGGTATTGTTATTAAAAATCACAAAAGTGCTGTTATTTACGATCATTTTCTTCATTGTATTATCCAGTTTAGGAATTAATCTCACTGCCTTTGCCCTGTTTACAGGAGCAATCGGCATCGGAGTGGGGCTGGGATTGCAGAAAGTCGTATCCAACCTGATCAGCGGAATGATCCTTTTACTTGATGATTCCATTAAACCCGGTGATGTGATCGAAATTAGCGATAATTTCGGCTGGGTTAAAAAGATGGGAGCCAGATACATAGCTGTGATTGCAATTGACGGTAAGGAATATCTTATACCCAATGAAGATCTGATAACAACTAAAGTGATCAACTGGTCTCATAGTGATGATCTCATCAGGCTCGATATAGATCTTGGAGTTTCTTATCAGGAAAATGTACATAAAATAATTGAACTTCTATTGGAGATTCCTAAAAAATTTGAAAGGATCTTGAAAGATCCTGAACCTCAATGTTTTTTAACGGAATTCGGCAGCAGTTCTATCGATTTCAAACTGGTGTTCTGGATCAGAGATCCCAGAAAAGGTGTGCTGGACATCAAGAGCCATGTCCTTACCGCAATCTGGGATTGTTTCAAGGATAATGATATTAGTATTCCTTACCCGCAGAGAGATCTTCATATAAAATATAAAAACAGTCCCGGATGGAATCCTGAATAAATTTTAACCCAGATAAGGCAATGAAGATAATGATCGATAATTGAATATAAAAAAAAGGCTGTCTTTTTTAGACAGCCTTTCTCTTATATTTGTTTAATTTATTTTCTTTTAGTATCGCCTATTCTCTTCTGATGTCTGATAAAATGTTCCACCAGAACAGGGCTGGCAATAAAAATAGATGAATAAGTACCCACAATTACACCCACCAATATAGCGAAAGCAAAATCGTTAATTGCTGTTCCACCGAAAATGTAAAGGCTGAGAACGACCACAAAGGTTGTTAGAGAAGTTATGATCGTACGGCTGAGAGTCTCATTTATACTGTGATTAATAACCTTGCCATAGGATTCTTTGCGGTATATTTTAAGGTCTTCCCTGATCCTGTCAAATACAACAATCGTATCGTTCAGCGAATACCCGACAATCATAAGAAGGGCTGCTACAACCGATAATCCGATTTCTTTGCCGAAAATGGAAAAGATCCCGACCGTAATGATCACATCATGAATGAGAGCTACTACGGCTGCAAGACCGAAAGTAAACTGGAATCGCCACCAGATATAAAGTATAATCCCCAACAGTGCCCAGAAAATGGCCAGAACGGCTTTCTCCCGCAATTCACTACCAATTTTGGGTCCGATTTCTTCCTGTAGTCTGATAAAATTATCTTCGTTAACATTATTGGGAAAATTCTGTTTAATGATATTAACGATGAGATCGCTTAGTTTTTCTCCACTTTCACTCACTGCTTTGGTTTTGATCAGGATCAGGTTTCTATTGCCTATCCCTTGAATTTCCTGGATCCCAGCGTTTTCTATACCCCCTTCATTTAATACATCTCTGATAGTCTGGATATCGATTTTTTCTACAGTTTCATTAATCGGGGTAAGATCCAGCTCCAAAGATATACCGCCGGTAAAATCAATGCTGTATTCGGGTCCCTTATTAATGATCAAGGAAACCAGACCAACAATGATTATAACAGCAGAAATAAGAAAAGTAATTCTGCGATTACCAATAAAATCTATTTTAGTTTCTCCGAAAAATCTCATCTATCCCCCTAAATACTAAGCTTATTACGATGTACATTGGTAACAAAACCGTCGAAGATAGCTTTAACCAATACAATGGAAGAG
>JAUVIJ010000026.1 GCA_030592835.1 Candidatus Cloacimonadota bacterium
GGTCCCGAACCGAACGCGCTGACCGTACTGCGCTACATCCCGACGGAACAAAATTGTAAAATCTATCCTTATTGTCAATAAAACCCTGCTTAAAATCAATCAAATGAATTATTTCACATTATTTAATAATTTTCTTGACGGATATCAGGTCTGATTTTTGCTTATTAAAATGATAATATTTGGGAGTAACAATGAAGATTAAATCTATTTTTATGTTATTATTAATGCCTGTTTTCTTGATTTCATTCATGATAGATATCGAAGAACCGAAAATAGTAAATAATCAGTTTGAAAACTCTTTACCAAGAATACAGGATCCCGGATACCCAATGGTACCATATATTCCAGTGAAATTACTTATCCCGATGGGTGAAAAATATGATTCTTTTACGTTATCTTTCTCTGGAACACATAGTATAAGATCGAATCAGTACATAGAACCAGCTCTGAACCAGCAACCTCTCTCCGGAGCTTTTGTTAATAATACGGATATTGATTTATCCATTTATGAACAGAACCGGCAGTTTCCAACAGTTAATTACGAAGTGTTGGGCACTCAAAGAATGAAAGGATACGATCTATTACTGGTCAATATATATCCCTATAAATATAATCCTGTGAGTGAAGAAATCACCTGGTATGACAGGGCAGAATTCAGTTTTTCCAGCAGTTCTGATCTGGAAAGAAGGGAAATTCAGAACAGTTTTTTATTAGACAAGTCTGAAGTTAAGGAACGTATTTCTACTCAGGTAATTAATCCCGAAGAGCTATGGTCCTACAGAAAATTGTCCGCTTCCTCCGGAAGAGATCTGGCGGATCCTGATGATCCCTATACAATGGTTGTGATCACAGATTCCCAACGCGAACCTTATTTTAGCGAGCTTCTTACTAAACGGAATAATCAGGGTATCATTACCGGTCTTTTTCTCATTGAAGACATCTATGCCATTTATGAAGGTGAAAATAATGCCGCCAAGGTCAGAAATTTCATTATCGATGCTTATACAACATATGCAGGTACCGATACACCTCTGGAGTATGTGTTACTTGGTGGAGATGATGAGATAGTTCCTAACCGTGGATGTTACGGTCAGGTGGGCTGGACTGTGGACAATAATATTCCCTGTGATCTTTATTACAGTAATCTTGATGGTGACTGGAATGCTAACGACAATAGTATCTATGGGGAACAGGATGATGATGTCGATATGCTTCCTGAGGTTGCTATAGGCAGAATTCCAGCGGAAACGGAACAGGAATTTGCGAATTTTTTCAATAAAACCTTTTTTTATGAAGATAATATTACAATCAGTGATGAAATCGCTTATATGGTAGGTGAGAATTTGAACTGGAATCCTCTTACCTGGGGAGGAGATTACAAGGATGAAGTGGCACCTATCATTGATGAGAATGTTCATATATTTACTTTATACGATCGGGAGGGAACCTACAGTTCTCAGGCAGTGAAGGATGCGATTAATTCCGGAGTGAGCATTATCAATCATATGGGTCATTCCAATGAATCTATTGTGTTCGGTCAGAACCTGGGTATGGTTTCTACTTAAACAAATACCGAATATGGATTCGCCTATTCTCAGGGATGTTATCCGGCTGCTTTCGATAGCAATACCAGTGGTGATACAGAATCGATCGGAGAGAATCTGGTGATCAAGGAAGCAGGATTATTCGCCTTTGTGGGAAATACTCGTTATGGATGGTATTCTCCCGGAAATACAAATGGCGCTTCTCAGCCTTACGATATTGCTTTTTTTGAGGGTATTTATAATGAAAACCTGAGAGTGTTGGGAAACGCTCTGCAATACTCTCGTGAGGTTCTTGTCAATCAGGCACTATCATCAGATGTGATGCGCTGGGTTTATTATGAAATGGTTTTGTTTGGTGATCCTACAACAGAGGTCAAGGAGCCGGCGGGAACTTTCCCTTATGTTATGCCGATATCCCGTTTTATTGATGATCAACAGGGAGATGGAGACGGGATCGTTAATCCCGGGGAAATCATAGATATATATTTCACTCTGGAAAATCTGGAAGGTTGGGCAGATGCTGAGGATGTGTATGCTATTCTGAGTTTTGCCAGCGATGCGATAGATATCATCCAGGATTCGGTTTATTATGGTGATATTGCCAATGGTGATATGTCGTTAACAGATTCCTTTATAATAGAAATTCCCCAGGATTGTGAATATAGTACTTACACATTCTTTCTGGATGTATATGCAGTTGTAAATCGGGATGTATATTTTCATGAAGTTTATCCGGATGAGATAGAAGTCTCTTTATTCCAGAAACACTGGCCCTGGATGGCAGAATACTCGATAGTCAGCAATCCGATCTGTGTCGATTTCAATGATGATGGCGATATGGATATCTTAACCGTAAATTCCCTGGCTGATATCCATCTGCTGGATATAAATGCTCAGGAAGAAGAAGGATTCCCCTGGATCAATGATGATAATATCTGGAAAAGTACAGCCTTGGCAGACATCGATCAGGATAATCTGCTTGATATTGTCATTGCCAGCAGAAATGGCAGGATCATGGCTTTCAACGCTAATGGAGAACAACTATTCGATTATTGTTATTGTATCGAACAACTACTGACACCTATCATAAATGACATCACCGGTGATGGTGTACCTGAGATCATCAGTTTTGGTATCGATAACAGCATAACCGTTCTGAATAATAATGGTGAACTTCTTGCTGGATTTCCGATTTATCTGGATACGATCGGCTTTTCCGAGATGGCATCGGCTGATATTGACGGGAATGGCAACAACGATATTCTAATGGGTTCTCTAAATGGAAAACTATATGGCTTCGATAATACCGGGAACAACCTGTCTGGTTTTCCCGTTGAACTTGGTTTTCCGCTGATTGCAGCTCCTACGGTTCTGGATAATAAATCAATAGTTGTAGGAACAGCAGATTCCAAACTTCATATTATCTCTCCCGCCGGAGAAGTCATTGTCAGTAAACAGCTTGATTCCAAGATTGCCAACTCGGTCATTGTTGCTGATTTTGATAATGACAATGATCTGGAAATAGCTCTGGTAACTATTTTTGGAGGAATCTATCTGATCGAACAAAACGGTGATGATCTCAGTGGCTGGCCTCAGGAACAACCGGTTCAATTTGTAAACCCACCTCTTGCAGCCGACCTAAATGGTGACGATAATATAGATCTTATCTGTCTTTCCAGTCTGAATAAAATGTTCGCATATCATGCCGATGGTATCGAGTTTGATTTTTCCCCGGTTCCAACGGAACTAAGCGGTAATACACCTTCGAGTATCGATGATCTGGATAACGATAATGATTATGAAGTAGTTACGGGGAATACCACCGGCGTTATAATACTGGATGTCAAGCTGGAACATGGAGAAAAATTACCTTGGAGAACTTACAGGGGTAATTACAGACGAACCGGGTATTATGGTGATAATGAACTGCTCGGTTTCAATGAAACTGAAGTTCCGGTTGTTACGACGGTACTACATCAGAATTATCCAAATCCCTTCAATCCCATTACAACGATATCTTTCAATTTGAATAACGCCGGGAAAATAGATCTGACAATTTATAATCTTCTGGGTCAGAAGATCAGAACTTTGATCGACAATTCGTTTTATTACTCGGGATTACAGGAAATCATCTGGGATGGGAAGAACGCAAATGGAGATAATGTCAACAGCGGTATTTATCTTTATCGCCTGAGAACTGATAATAAAATCAGTACCAGGAAAATGGTTCTAATAAAATAACTGTTTTTTGAAAATTTTTAAAAAATCCTTGCAAATATTTTTGTAGAAATATGTTTTGCATTATTATTTCAATAAAAAATAGATAAAGGTGAGAAATGAAAGGCACTGTAAAATGGTTCGACGATACAAAGGGATATGGATTTATATTGATTGAGGACGGAACGGAATACTTTATTCACTGGAAATCTATAGTAACTATGTCAGAGAAAGAGCGGAAATTCCTGATCGCTGGGGAAGATGTGGAGTTCGATACATTCCAGACCGACAAAGGAATTCAGGCAATCAATGTTGTAAGATTAAATCCTCAATAAATAATTTTTTGTTTGACAAAGCGGCGTTAACTGTCGCTTTTTTTTCATGGTCAAATTTTTACCGACAAATCAAAGTGAATTAAAACAAATCGGTTGGAATAATCTCGATATTATTTTAATCTCAGGTGATGCTTATATAGATCATCCCTCTTTTGGAACTGCAATCATCGGGAGAGTATTGGAAAACAGGGGATACAAAGTAGGAATAATATCCCAACCTGACTGGAATAGTGATACTGATTTTCTGGAGTTAGGCAGACCTGCTTTTTTCTTTGGAATCACTGCTGGTAACATGGATTCCATGGTCAATCATTATACTGCTCAAAAAAGAAAACGAAGTAATGATGCCTATTCCCCAGATGATAAACCAGGCTCAAGACCTGACAGAGCTACCATTGTATACGCAAATAAGATAAAACAGTTGTTTCCAGGTATCCCCATAATCATAGGTGGTATTGAAGCAAGTTTAAGGAGATTACCTCATTACGATTACTGGAGTGACAAGATCCGTAATTCTATACTTTTTGATTCCAGAGCGAATATTCTTGTATATGGTATGGGGGAGAAACCGATAATTGAAATTGCTGACAAACTGAAAAATGGAGCAGAAATTGAAGATCTGAAATCGATTCGAGGAACTGTTATATCAGTGAAAGATATCAAAGAAACAAATTATACACTGCTTCCTGAATATAAGAAGGACTTTTCCAGAAAAGATTACATCCAAATGTATAAGACATTCTGGTCGGATCGTAGAACGAAACCTTTATATCAAAGCTATTCGGGAAGATATCTAAAACATAACCCACCCGCAAAGCCTTTATCTCAATCAGAAATCGATGAGATTTATGAACTTGATTATGTCAGGAAACCTCATCCTAAATATGGGAATTCGACTATTACAGCTTTTGAACAGATAAAATTGTCTATAACCTCACACCGTGGCTGTTTTGGTGGTTGCAGTTTCTGTACTCTGGCAATACATCAGGGTAAAACCATACAATCAAGATCTGAAGATTCTATTTTAAAGGAAATTCGCTCAATAAAGAATAAGGAGTATTTTAAGGGAACAATAACGGATATCGGCGGTCCAACCGCAAATATGTATGGTCTATATTGCAGTTTGAATATAAGTGAGACCTGTAAAAGAAGTTCATGCCTTTTCCCGGTAATCTGTGAGCATCTTACCACAGATCATACTCCCTTACGGCTTCTATTGAAAAAAGTTGCAAAGGAGGAAGGGATCAAACATGTATTCATTGCTTCCGGAATTCGTCATGATCTGGCTCTCGAGGATAAAAAATATATAAGAGATTTAGCGGCAAATCATACAAGCGGGTTGTTAAAGCTGGCCCCGGAACATAAAAATTCTAAAGTCCTGAAATTAATGAAGAAACCCGAGTTTTCTTTATATGAAAAATTTCAACGATTTTTCAGTTTAGAATCCAAAAACCTGGAAAAAAAACAATTCATCATTCCCTATATTATTGCAGGACATCCCGGTTCAGACCTCAATACTGCTATTGAATTGGCAGTTTACCTGAAGCAGAACAGGATTAAGTTACATCAAGTTCAGGAATTCACACCCACTCCTATGAGTTACAGCACTTACATGTATTTTACAGGAGTGGATGAAAACGATAATTCTGTTAATGTTCCTCGAGGGAGGGAAATGAAATTGCAGAAGGCACTCATCCAATGGTTTAAACCAGAGAATAAAAAATATATTAAAGAAGCATTAAAAAAAGCTGAAAGAATGCATCTGATCAAATTCTTTTTTGGTTAGAAAAAGTTCGTTAATAAAACGAAAAACCATAATATTGTGAATATATCTCACAGAAAAAAATTGATTCATAATAATTGTTATCTTATCAAAATCCCTTTTTATTGACATCCAATCGAGTTTTTTTATGAATATCTTATGAATAAATTATCCTATCATACTTTTGAAAAACGACTTTTGGAAACTATGCAGTGTGATCTTAGCAAAGATATTTCACTTTGTGATCATACCTGGTACAAAACCGGAGGGAAAACTGACTTTTTAATATACCCTCATAATGAAGAAGAATTAAAGCAGATTCTGATATTATGTGATGAATTGGAGATCCCGAAATTTATTCTGGGTGGTGGAGCAAATGTTCTGGTAAGTGATAATGGTTTTCGGGGAGTGATAATAAAGCTGAGCAGGTATCTGAACACTATGGTTTGCAAGAATAATCAGATCGAAGTTGAAGCAGGTGCAGACCTCCAGCAGTTGATTATTTACTGTGAAGGTTGTTCTCTGGGCGGATTACAGTATTTAAGTGGAATCCCGGGGACAGTCGGGGGAGCTCTTATGATGAATGCAGGAACTGATAAGGGTGAGATCGGTAATGTCGTTACAAGTGTAAAAGTTATTGATCCTCAGTTTAATACAATCTCCTATTCTGCAGATCAAATAGATTTTTGTTATCGGTATGTTCCACAATTAGAGGATAAAGTAATTTTATCAAGTATATTAACGTTAACCCCACAACCAGAAGATGAGTTAAAAACTATCCGGCGTGAATTGATTTCTCTGCGAAAAAAGAAACAACCTCTGGAATATCCTTCCTGTGGAAGTGTTTTCAAGAGACCGAAAGGGAATTATGCCGGGAAATTAATCGATGATCTGGGTTTGAAAGGGTTACGTCAGGGAGATGCCATAGTATCTGAAAAACATGCAGGTTTTATTGTAAATCTTGGTAAAGCAACTTCAACAGATATTAAAATACTGATTGATAAAGTGCAGAAACTTGTCATGCAACATTATGGTATCATGCTGGAACCGGAAGTCAGATTTCTCGGCTTTTAAGGAAATGGTATTATGAATAAAGTATATATTGTGTCCGATGGTACCGGAAAAACAGCCGAGATGGCATTAAAAGCAGCATTGACCCAATTCCCTGGTATTCAAATTGAATTCATAAAAAGACCGTGGATAAAATCACATGATCAGATTAAAAATGTAGTTCTGGAGGCTTCCGTAGATATCGGATTTATCGTTCATACTCTTGTATCTGATAATATGCGTGATTTTATGGTCAGAATCAGCAGGAAGCATAATGTAGAGACAATTGATATTATGGGTCCATTATTATCTAGACTATCTATTCTGTCATCAATATCTCCTTCGGAGAAACCAGGCCTGTTCAATTTGATGAATGAGGATTATTTCCGTCGGGTAGAAACAATGAATTTTGCTTTTAAACATGATGATGGTCTACGAACTCAGGATCTGGATAAAGCTGAGATAATTTTAGTAGGTGTATCCCGTACATTTAAAACACCATTAAGCATATATTTGGCTTTTAAACATTGGCTGGTCGCGAATATCCCTATTATTTTAAATGTAGACCCACCGCAAGTTCTTTTCACATTGAACCCGGAGAATGTGTTTTTCTTAAATTCAACAGCAAACAGATTAAGCCAATTACGAAGGTATCGACACGAAAAACTTGGTGAAGCTACGGGAAATTATTCAACTTTTGAATATGTTAAGAACGAACTTGCTTTCGCCTACAAGATTTTTTGTGCTAATCCCGGCTGGTCACAAATAAGTGTGACAAATAAATCGATCGAAGAAATAGCTACAGAAATAATAGCTTTGAAGCGAACAAATCCATCAGAATTAGAGGACAATAACTGAAAATACTAAATATGGAAAATTTATACCTGAAGATGAATATCTAACAATGTTCGACCTGATTCATGCCAGGAAATAATTTAATTACCAGGAGTTGTTTATGAAACGATTATTTACTTCTTTATTATTATTATCTATCGGGTCTTTTTTATTGTATATATTTTTCAAGATATGGAATAACGAAGAGCTGAGGAAACTAATTTCGCAAAGGATTCAGCAGTTATTCATGCGTTCGACTCCTGATGATGATACTTAGAATAGGTTCCGCATAATTGGTTTATTTTAAGAACTTTACTATTTATCTTAATTTTTGTAAATCAATTTCTCAAGACAGTTTATAGACGTAATTACCCTATTTACCAACTTATTATAATAATTGCCTTTATGAATTTTGGGGGTATGCTTAGTATTCCGGCAGTTGCCGAACGAAGACCGAAGGTGAGGTCAAAAACACTCTATTATGCAGAACCCATTGATACATAGAAAGATGTTAAATCTTTTATCTATTTGATATGCAGGAGGTATTTTATCACGAAAAAAAAGAAGTTTGTACTTGCAGAATTTATGCCCGGCACAATTATTTTTGAAAAAGGTAAAGACTTTATAAGCCAAGCTATAATTCAGGCTCAAAATCTTTTCTGGCAGGATCATGATAAACAATCTCAATGGTCGCATATCGGTTTTATCGGTTCAGATTCCCGATTTTATGAAAGTACTGTAAAGTTCACAAGAAAAGGTTTTGTTTATGGGATACGGATTTCACGGCAGAAAAAAATTCTCAAGGAAATCTACAAATCAGATGAGAAAATAGGAATTCAAAATAAATTTGTACAGATTACAGATGATGACTGGAAAAAAATCACTGAGAAAGCAATTTCCTTGAAGAAAGCGAAATACACATATGGCGGATTAGAACTAATAGGAACTTTATTGGTCATACTAAAATGGAAATTAACCAGAGATCCTGAAAAGAAAGAAAAAATACTTCGAGAACATAATCCCTTTGATATAAAAGAATCAGTATATTGCATTGCTTTTGTAGCAGATTGTCTTGCTGCAGCCGGCAAAGAATATCTAAATATCCAGCATTCAATTTCTACCGTAGATCACGGCTGGTTTACAGATCTTGAACATGACAGCAAAGTCATTGAAATAAAGACCTGATTTCAGATTGTCTTAGTTTTAAAAAAGATCCTTCCGAAGAAGGGTCCGCTTAATTAATTTTGCTTTATGGCTGCTTGAGCAGCAGCTAATCTGGCAATAGGAATTCGGTAGGGAGAACAACTGACATAGTCCATATTAACTTTGTTGCAGAATTCAACGCTGGTTGGTTCCCCTCCATGTTCTCCACAAATTCCAACTTTGAGGTCAGGCTTGACTTCTCTACCAAGCTTGGTTCCGATCTCAACAAGTTGACCGACACCTGTCTGATCCAGAACCTGGAAAGGATCGACTTTCAGGATTCCTTTTTTCAAGTATATAGGCAGGAATTTATTAATATCATCGCGACTGTATCCAAATGTCATCTGAGTAAGGTCATTTGTTCCAAAACTGAAAAATTCTGCTTTTTTTGCAATCTTGTCAGCAATTAGAGCAGCTCTGGGAATTTCTATCATAGTTCCTACAAGATATTTGATTTTATCATTCCGTTCAGCGAATACTTTTTCAGCTGTATTTCGGATAATATTTTCCTGCATTTCAAATTCTTCAACAGTCCCAATCAATGGGATCATAATTTCAGGATGTGCTTTTATCCCTTTTGCTTTAAGATTCAAACATGCTTCAAATATCGCTCTTGACTGCATCTCAGTAATTTCGGGATATGTGTTTCCAAGTCTGCAACCCCGATGACCCAGCATAGGATTAACTTCAGCAAGTGAGTTCACTCTCGCCTTTACTTCATCAATGGTTAAACCCATCTCCTCTGCCATTTCCTGTTGTCCTTTCAGGTCGTGTGGTACAAATTCATGCAAGGGTGGATCAAGTAATCGGATTGTTACAGGAAGGTCATGCATCGCTTCAAGAATGCCTTCAAAATCACTTCGTTGTGTTGGTAATAATTTATCTAATGCCTTGCGTCTTCCTATCTCATCTTTTGCAAGGATCATCTCTCTAACTTCTTTAATTCGATCACCTTCAAAAAACATATGTTCGGTACGACAAAGACCAATACCGGTAGCACCGAAATTTCTAGCTACTGTGCTATCATTAGGGGTGTCGGCATTAGTTCTCACTTTCATCCTGGAATATTTATCACATAAATCCATTAATTTCCAAAAATCACTACTCATTTCGGGATTTCTAGTTTCGACTTTTCCTATATAAACCTCTCCGTTAGATCCATTCAAACTAATCCAATCACCCTCTTTCAGGGTATCCCCATCAACCCGAATTGTACGAAGTTTATAATCGATTTTTATATTTCCTGCTCCAGAAACACAGCATTTACCCATACCTCTGGCTACAACTGCCGCATGGGATGTCATTCCACCCCGTGCAGTTAGTATTCCCTGAGCAGCATGCATACCACTCAAATCCTCGGGAGATGTTTCAATTCGCACCAGTATTACCTTTTTATCTTTTGCCGCCATTTCTTCAGCCTCATCGGCGAAAAAGGCTATTTGACCAGTTGCAGCTCCTGGAGATGCTGGTAAACCATTTGCGATTACTTTGGCTTTTTTCATCGCGTCAACATTGAAAACCGGGTGTAGCAGTTCATCCAGTTTTTCCGGTTCCACTCTCAATAATGCTGTTTTCTCATCGATCAAGCCTTCGTTAAGCATATCGATTGCCATTTTAACCATTGCGAAACCAGTTCTTTTACCGTTTCTTGTCTGCAATATCCAGAGTTTTCCATTCTGAATTGTAAATTCCAGATCCTGCATATCATGGTAATGATTTTCCAGCTTTTTCTGTATAATATTCAAATCATGGTAATTATCAGACATGGATTCTTCTAAGGAAGGAAACTGTTCTTTTCTAATATCTTCTGATGTTTTAGCAAGCTTAGCCCATCTCTGTGATCCTTCAAGAGTGATCTGTTGAGGAGTTCTTGTTCCGGCCACAACATCTTCACCCTGAGCATCTATCAGATATTCACCATTAAACAAATTTTCTCCTGTTCCTGCATCACGGGTAAAAGCAACTCCAGTAGAAGATCCTGCTCCCATGTTGCCATAGACCATGGCTTGTACATTTACAGCAGTACCCCAGATGTTAGGAATATTGTTTATTCTCCGGTAGACTTGTGCCCGGTTAGTATTCCAGCTTTCAAAGACTGCAAATATAGCTCCCCAGACCTGTTCCCAGGCATCCTGAGGAAAATCTTTGCCTGTTTGTTGTCTGATCGCTTGTTTGAATTTAATTGTGATCTCTTTTAGATCTTCAACTGTTAATTCGGTGTCAAGAGCAAGATTCTTTGCTTCTTTTATCTCATCGATGATCTTTTCGAAAGGATCTATCTCCTCTTTGGATGTTGGTTTGAGATCCATCACTACATCACCGTACATCTGAATAAATCGACGGTAAGAATCCCAGGCAAATCTTTCGTTTCCGGATTTTAGAGCCAAGCCTTCAACAGCTCTATCATTAAGTCCGAGATTCAAGACGGTGTCCATCATGCCCGGCATTGAAACTCTGGCTCCGGAACGAATAGAGATAAGGCAGGGATCTTCGTTATCCCCAAATTTGGTTCCCATGATATTTTCAATATTCTTAATTCCTGTACTTACCTGTTCCTGGAGCAATTTCCGGATTTTCTCCCTGCCAATCTGATTATACTCATTACTGGCTTCAGTAGTTATTGTAAATCCTGGAGGTACAGGTATACCGATGAGGTTCATCTCAGCCAGGTTAGCTCCCTTACCGCCCAGCAAATTCTTCATTTCTGTTTTGCCTTCGGCTTTGCCATCTCCGAACAAATAAACATATTTTTTTTCCATCTAAAACTCCTTGTATTATTAGATTAAAATTTGTATTATGATCAGCCATAAATACAGGGCTGGTGTACTCTTTGTTTAATTTTATACCCTTGTTTTCTGTCAACTTAAATATAATGTTTAGACATCCCCCGAAATAATTTCAGAATCATTGAATTCTATAAATAACAAGAAGGTTTTAATTAGAGTATTGATCTTCATTTCTTTTGTGTCGCTCCGCCTTCTCCGGCAACTGCCGGATTCAGCGTGACAGGTCCGTCTACATCAATACTACGACGAGACAGGTCAAAAAGAAACAGCCTGGAATCCACCTCTGCTAAAACTACGGTAGATAAAAAACACAAACGACAAAACCCAAAAAACAAATAAATTCCAAATTAAAAATATCGAAATGACAAACGAGCAATGCTTTTTATTTGTTTTGAATTTGTGATTTTAATCATTGTTATTTATTTATGATTAATTATTTGCTATTTGGATATGAGCTTCGCAGGTCTTCACTTCGTTACGGCTTCATGTTGGATATTTGTACTCATTCAGCTCTTCAAAGAGCCATTTAGGTTTCTTTTAGTTTTTTTTAAATAATTCGATATTAAATACACAAACGACAAAACCCAAAAAACAAATAAATTCCAAATTAAAAATATCGAAATGACAAACGAGCAATGCTTTTATTTGTTTTGAATTTGTAATTTTGATCATTGTTATTTATTTGTAATTTGTTATTTGTAATTTGGATATTGGATACTTGTACTCATTCAGCTCTTTAAAGAACCTACATTTTATTATGTTAATTCCTTATTTTTTAAAGATATCATACTATATCTTTATAATTTCTAGGGGGGATGGGGGATATAATCTAAAGAAGAATGGATTAATCATAAAAAATTAGACAGAAAACAAGAAAATTTCAAGTTTAGATTGGAGGTGAGTATGAGATATAAAAAATTCCAAGATAAATTAATTGTCAGGATAGACCAGGGAGAGGAAATCCTGGAAAAATTAGAACTGATCTGCCGAAAGGAAAATATCCAGCTAGGGCAGATAAGCGGAATCGGTGCAGTGGACCAGGCAACGATAGGGCTTTTCGATCCTGAAACTCAACTTTATCATTCCATCGAACTCAAGGGAGATTATGAGGTCACTTCACTTATTGGTAATATTACAAGACAAGATGGAAATATCTATCTGCATATTCATGCTAATCTGTCCGATGAGGATAATAAAACATTGGGCGGTCACCTGAACCGGGCGGTAGTAAGTGCAACTTGTGAAATCATGATCGATATCATTCAGGGAGAAGTCAATCGCAAATATGATGACCAGACCGGATTAAATTTGCTTGATTTATAGAAATATTAGATATAAATTGGGATGA
>JAUVIJ010000080.1 GCA_030592835.1 Candidatus Cloacimonadota bacterium
ACAGCGATTCATAATGCCTTGAATAATCCACTCCTGACCGATGTGAAAATCGAGAATTGTCCCGGATTCCTGGTTAATATAACAGCCGGTAAGGATTTTAAGATGGATGAATTTGAAATCATTTCTGAGGCGATCCGGAAAAAAACTACGGAAAAAAGTGATATTATAACCGGGATTATCTTTGATCAGGAACTGGAAGGAAAGATCAAGGTGACCTTAATTGCTACCGGCCTGAATATAAAGGATAATTCTCTATATGAAGTAGAACGCCTGCGTACTCCGGAATTTAATACCCAGGAAGAGATCGGTGATATGTTAAGTAGAATCAGGGAAAGCAATATTAAGAAAAATATAAATAAACATAATAAAACCAGAAATGATGCCGGCAGTCTTCAGATGGATATTCCTGCATTTATGAGGAAATTCTCGAATTGATCGAATTATTTGTTATTAAAATATTTATCCTGGCTTTATCGATATACCTGATCGGGAAAATTACTCTTTTATACCGGATTGATGATTTTCTAACTGCAATCATAACAGCTTTTTTATTGGCTCTTGTAAATGCTGTCATCAGACCTATTCTCATCTTCTTCACCTTACCCATAACTTTTATAACCCTGGGTTTATTCCTGATATTCATAAATGGTTTCTGCTTAATGATCGTATCCAGAATATTTCCCAGATTCCGGATTAAAGGTTGTCTGACTTCCACAATTGCTGCCTTTCTTATCTCACTGGTTAATTTAATTCTGGAAAGTATTTTTATCTGAATTAGATTATCTCACCGATCTCAATATTATGTTGCAGGAGAATGATATATGTTGGGAAAATACTACCTTGTTTCTGTATTAATACTGCTATTCATTCAGTGTCTGGGAACTGTTCCGAGTCCGGATATCCACATTTCTATCAATTCCTTTATCGGTACTGATTATTTACCTGATCTAGCAGAAAAAGAATTTTCCTATTTTGAAAGATTGTATTACAAGATCGGGGGTAATCTCCAAATTTATGATACCGGAGCCATAACCCTGGATTTTATGAATCAGGGATCCGCTAATAAACAATCCCTCATGATAGATCGCTTCTTTTTCACACATAGTTTTCCCAAAATAATTGCAACTTTAGGTTATGATGTAATCGAAATTGGAAAAAGCTCCGAAATCTTCTCGCTTAATGTCAAAAATGCTTATTTCGACACACCTCTGTTTGCCGATTATCACTATTCCGGATTTAAACTGGTATATGCCCTGCCAAAATTTCAACTTAAGGGTTCTATCGGTGGAAATCAATTCAATTCTGCGATTTATCTGACGTCACTGAGTTATACAGCAAAAAAGATAAATCTCGGCTTACATTATCTCTTCACTGGTCGTAGTAATGAACAGAATCTTGCTACCAGTTCTATTACAGAAGAATTTGAACTGAAGACGGATCTTTTTCGATTTTATCAGGCAGCAAATATCATCCTAACCAAAAAAGTGACTAATTACAGTTGGAAAAGTCGGGATATCTTGAATTTTTTCGGTGAATTCTTCATAAACATCACCTCCAATCTGAGAACCGGAACTAATTTACTCTATAATTACAATTATGAGCCGACAGAAGATATTTCCTGGCAAAGTCAGTCTTTTCTAAAAGCTTCTATCAAAGAGTTTTCAATAATACCCCAGTTCAGATATTATCACACTGACGCGTATTTAAATCGGGAAATGCAGATTTTGCTGAGTATTAATATCTATAAGCTCGCCTGGATCGGTGCAAGTGCCAGTTATTTTAATCCTTCTATTGGATCAGATTATTACCAGTTAGGTTTTAAAATAAATTTTAAATATGAAAGTGATTAAATTCGTCTTTTTAACAACATTGATCGTATTTTTTATTAGTGGATGTGAATTTATCTCACAACCGGAAATAAATGATCCAATTATAGTAATAACTTTTGATGATGCCGATATCTCTATTTACAACAATGCCTTACCGTTATTAGCCTCTTATAATTATCCCGTTACTAATGTTATCAACACCTGCTGGATCGGACTACCGGAGAAATTGAACTGGGATCAAGTTGAAGAACTCGAGCATGTTCATGGATGGGAGACTGCAGGGCATACTCTGCATCACGTAAATCTTCCCGATTGTGATTACGAGACCGCACTCTATGAAATTGAACAGGATTGGCAAAACCTTATAGATCATAACCTCAGTCATGAAACTTTTGCTCTTCCAAACGGTCATGTTACTTCCTGGCAGTATGAGATAATCCTCGAATTCTATCAGAATGTCAGAACCAGTCTGGACATAGATCATATTGCTCCTGTAAACAGAACTTTATTGGGATATTTTGCCTATCAAACTGCTTATGATGTGATCGACGTTAAACAAAGGATCCTGCAAGGTATAGAAAACAGGGAAGTCATGATAATCATCGGGTTCCACAAAATACGACCTGACGATGATGGTTATATTGCTAATTGTCAGCCGGAGGAATTTGCAGAGATCCTCGATTTTATCAATAATAACAATTTCACGGTTTTAACATTAAAAGAAGCGATCAACAGGCTGGTTCCTTGATATGAAAGACCTTATATTAAGAAATCTTAATAAAGATGAATTTCAGGAATTATTTAATGTATGGAAAGAATCAGGTCTCCCCTACCGCTCCAAAGGAAGAGATAGAAAAGAAAATATCGAAAAAGAGTTGAATAATCAGCAAAGTCATTTTATTGTTGCGGAAAAAGATAAAAAGATCGTAGGAGTTGTTCTGGTTACTCATGATGGAAGAAAAGGCTGGATCAACAGACTTGCTGTCAGGCCTGAATACAGAAATCGGGGGATCGCAACCCGACTACTGAAAGAAGCTGAGAACAGACTGAGAAAAGCTGGTATCGTAATTTTCGCCTGTTTGATCGAGGATTGGAACAAAGAATCGTTGCAATACTTTTCTAGAAAAGATTACATCAAGCATGATGATATCATTTATTTTACTAAAAGGGACTATCCCTATATTTGATAGATTCAAGTGAAAATAAGTTTTGGTCATTAACATTTTTAAATAAATAAACAGGAGATAATAATGAAAATCACACTCATCGAGAGCAAAAAACAACCTGAATTTGAGACAAATATCTGGGGTATCTTCCAGGATGAGATTCCATTAAACATGTCTGATCCTGAGTTGAAGGATCTCGTCAGTAAACTTGGGAAAAAAGGTGTCTTTTCGGGAAAGACGGGTGAAGTTAGAAGTATAGTTTATAAGAGTGATGATATCAAAAAAGATATCTTTGTCGGTCTTGGAAAGAAGAAGAAAGTGTCGGAAGATATTATACGTAAAGCTGTTGGTACTGCTGTTCAGGCGGCTGAAAAGCTGAATACAATAAAAACCGGTTTCATAGGATTTGCAGACAGATGTAAAATATCTCGGGATGTTTTATCCAGGCTGATTATAGAGTCTTCTCTTTTGGCTCTCTATAAATTCGATAAATATTTCAGTGATAAAAAAGAAACTAATCTCAAAAGTATTTCCCTTGTTTATGATAAGATCACAGTAGCAGAAAAGAAAGCTGTAAAAGAAGGTGAAATACTGGCTGAATGTACAATATTAGCCCGTGAACTGGTCAACGAACCGGCTAATATCCTCACTCCTGCAGAGTTGGCGAACCAGGCTCAGGAAGCTGGGAAAAAATACGGGTTCCGGACAGAAATCTTGAACAGGGACCAGATCAAGAAACTCGGGATGAAAGCTTATCTCTCTGTTGCCAGAGCTTCAGATAATCCTCCTGTTTTCATTATAATGAGGTATTCCGGTGATCCCGAAAACAAAGAGATCATCGGTATGGCTGGAAAAGGTTTGACCTTCGACAGTGGCGGTTATTCATTAAAAACCTCTGCCGGTATGCTGAGGATGAATGGTGGCATGGGTGGATCCGCAGCAGTAATCGGTTCTATCTCAGCCATCAGTGCATTAAAATTAAAGATCAATGTTGTTGCTGTTGTTGCTGCCTGTGAAAATATGGTTTCCGGAAAAGGTTATCGACCGGGAGATATTATCGGATCGATGGCTGGAAAATCCATTTATATCGGTAACACCGATGCTGAAGGGAGACTTACCCTGATCGATGCTGTCACCTATCTTATCAAAAAAGAAAATGCAACAAAAATCGTTGATATCGCAACACTTACTGGAGCAGCAGTCGTTGCCCTGGGTCATATTGCCACTCCTGTTATTTCCAATGACGATAAATTCTATAGACAACTTGAAAAGGCTTCAGCAAGATCCGGTGAAAAAATCTGGCGTTTACCCACTTTCGAGGAATATAAGGAATTACTGAAAGCTAAGAATGCGGATCTGACCAACTCCCCCGGCAACCCCGGTACAATTACAGCCGGATTATTCATCGGTGAGTTCGTTGAATCCAAACCCTGGCTTCATCTTGATATTGCCGGCACATCCTTTAAAGATAAAGATCAGAGTCACCTATCAAGAGGAGCAACTGGAGCTGGAGTGAGAATTTTATACAATCTGGCTAAAATAAATTCTAAAGGACTTGAATAATGACAATCGACATCGATCCAAATGAATTTAGAATAATTAAAAAGATAATTAACTGGGATAAATACAGGAGAAAAACTGAAACTTTCATTAACAATTTAATTCTCATTTTTGGACTCCTTCTGATCATCATCACTATATATTACTCTATTAAAAGCGTAAATCATCATCTGATTCTTTATATTGCGGCGCCCGGCCTTCTTTCCGGGATCCTTCTGGTCTGGTTATATTCCGTAAACAGGAACATATTCTCTGAAAAACGGGAGATCACTAAATTTTTTACTAAATTGCTGGAAAATAAAAGAATGTCATGAAAACGATAGGTTTACTGGGTGGAGTTACCTGGCACTCGACTTTGAAATATTACCAATACATTAATGAGATCACAGGAAAGATACTTGGCAAAGATCACTCTGCAAAACTTATTATCTATTCTTTCAGCTTTGAACAGATCAAAGCACTTCAGAAAAAGAACGACATGGCTGCATTGTCATTACTGCTGAAGGATAAAGCAGGAAAATTAAAGGAACTGGGTGCTGAATTACTTCTTATCTGCGCTAATACACTTCATATGTATTTCCAGGATATTGAAGATTCTGTAGATATCAAGATCATTCATATTGCAGACGCAGTTGCTGAATATCTCGTTAAAAATGAGATCAAGACTGTAGGATTACTCGGAACAAGGTATACAATGGAAAAGGATTTTTATAAAAACAGATTACTGGATAATTTCGGGATAAAAACAATCATTCCTGACAGTGATGATCGGGAAATGGTCAATCAGATTATTTATGAGGAACTAATTGCAGGGATTTTTAATCAAAAAAGTCGTAATATAATTTTAAGAATAATGGATGAACAGATCAGAAGTGGTGCCGAAGCCATCGTACTGGGCTGCACAGAATTACCACTTCTTATCGAACAGAAGGAAAGAGAATACCCTTTGCTGAACACAACTTTGCTGCATGCTGAATCCGCTGTCCGGCAATCTATTCAACTCATCCTCAGTCTACGCTAAAGCTACGCCCTGACAAGCCTAACCCTTTCTCTTGCGAAGAGAAGGGGAATATTCTGGTTTTTCTTCTCGTTACGAAGTTCGCAGGTTGTGTGAAAATGCAAACAAGTATAGGCTGTTTACATTATATATCTTTATGATTTTTCTAGGGATGATTGTTTTAATTCCTTGACTATTCTATTAAAAATATAATTTTTCAAAAATAGTTTGAGTTTTGCAGAATCGGGGTTTTTAATCAAAGAAAATACTGTGTCTTTGTGCTACGCAATGCCGCATAGCATTGAATTTTTCTCCTTGCTATTACTGATGAAGCAATTTCTTTATTATCAGTTAGATATTGAGATTGCTTCGATAAAATTCCTATAAAAGAAGTCTTTCATCCTTTGCAGTAGTAGTTTTACTGCTACAGAGAATGGACGCAATGACAATTCTGAATTCTGCAGAATCCATAATTAATAATAATATTGGAGGTCGAATGGATTTAAATAAGATCAGATATAAAGGTGATCTGGATGACACTAGGGATCTTTTCGAAACCTATAAAGTCGAACAGATAATAGATTCTCATGAAGATATCATGAAACAACACACGACTTTCCGTGAACAATTACTGGCGAATTCAGTCCGTCTCACATCGGTAATATCACCCCGATTATCCAAAATTATAACCAAAGTAAAAAAACTGTTCGATATTAAAGAGAACATAGAATTCTTCTCTTTGAATGATCTTCGTTATAATGCTTTTGCTTTCAGGTTAAAATCGAGTATCAGTGTTGTTTTCACTTCGGCTCTGTTAGAAAATTTCAGTGATGATGAGATCCTTTTTGTTCTGGGACATGAACTTGGACACATAGTATATAATCACAACCGTCTGCTTTTATTATATAATCCAAGTGAAAAAGCAATCACTTTTTTACCGATATTAGCTGAAAAAAAATTCCTCCGCTGGCAAAAAAAAGCCGAGATCAGTTGTGACCGGGCAGGATTAATTGCCTGCAAGAATTATGAAACGGCAGTTAATGCTTTGGTAAAGGTCACTTACGGATTAACTGAAAAGAACCTTGATTTCGATCTGGAAGAATTAATGAAACAGTTAAAAGATGTATCTGGATCCGAATATATGGCGCGTCTGAGTACCGCTTCTCATCCCCTGCTTCCGGTCAGATTGAAAGCGCTGGAACTTTTTTCAGAATCCCCTTTATTCAAGGATACTGGAAAAATCGATGAAGACAGATTAAATAATGAAATTGATGGATTACTCCAGTTGACCAACTTTTATCCCCGCATAAAAAGTGCCGAAATGATGATGAAATTCGTTGCTGCAGGCGGTGTAACGATAATAGCAATAGACAGAGACATAAAACTGGAAGAAATAAAAAGCCTGGTAAAAATATTAGCTGATGTTTTTACTGACGATCCTGAAAAAGAGATAATTTATAACAAATCGCAGGTTACGAAACAACTGAATCAGTCTGCTGCTTATCTTAAAGACAAGGCAAGTGATAATGACAGATATTATGCTTTGCATTTTCTTACTGTTATCGCTCTTGCAGATGGTCAATTCATCAAAGAAGAGAAAGATGTTCTCATACAATTGGCCGGTATGATCGGTTTTTCCGAGAAGGATGCCACTGATATTGTCTGGCAGACATTAAAACAAATAGGAATCAATATTGATATCAAATTGAATGAAATCGCCGAGAATGTCAAAAAACATTACGCGAAACTTTCCCAATAGATATTCATGATCCTCATTCTGAATGCAATTGAGAATAGTGATGCGGTTGCAGGTTTCAATAAGGATATGACCTATATCTGCGGCAAATTCCAGATCCATTTTGCTATCAGACACATCAAGGAAAACATTTCATCCGGAATCTCCGGAAGATTTTCTCATTTAATAATATCAGGATCCGAGTTAAGAGCTTCTGTTATTGGACCCTGGGACGACAAATTAAAATGGATACTATCAGAATTCATTCAGAATAAAAAACCAATACTGGGCATATGCTGAGGGCATCAGATGTTGGCTAAACTCCTTGCTGAACAGGAACTTTGCCTGCCGGGAAAACCTTCCGAAGTCGGGTGGCGCAGGATAAGTATAACGTCTCATCCCTTATTCCATGATATGAAAGATCCCATATTTTACGAATCCCATTACGATGAGGTCAGAAACCTTCCCGTGGATTTCACAGTCCTGGCAACCAGTAAAAACTATAATATCAAGGCATTTCAGTATAAAAACAAGCCCGTCTGGGGTGTTCAATTTCATCCTGAGGTCAGTTTGAGCAGAAGCAGGAAAATGAAAGAGAGAACTCTGAACAACAATCCTGATCTAAAGAAATATTATTTCTCTGAACTGACGGAAGATTATGATATAGAACAGAATTATTTGATTTTCAAGAATTTTTATTCGATGGATTGAAACAATATTTCTGAATCCCTTGCAGTAAGACTAAGGTTCACCTGCCTATGGCTGGCAAGAAGAAATTGCTTTCTACGGCATCTTATGACCCCTTTTCTGAATCCCTTGCAGTTCCCTTTCAGCGAAAGGGAAACTTAGAAAAACAAGAAGAAATTGCTTTCTACGGCATCTTATGGGGGATTCCATCCCAATAAAAGTGACACGCCTTCGCCAGCTTCGGCAGTGCAGGTTAGCGAGGATTCTCTACATAACCTCCATCACACATAAAAGATTTATAAGCATAGACCTTAT
>JAUVIJ010000022.1 GCA_030592835.1 Candidatus Cloacimonadota bacterium
GTTATTTTGATGGAACTCCTATACTACAATGGACAACCCAGTCTGAGACTAATAACATTGGCTGGTATGTTTACCGTGCAGAAAATGAAGACTATGAATATTCTATGCAGATCAATAATAACTTGATTCCCGGAGCCGGTACGACTTCTCAACCCACAGATTACATTTTTGAAGACGGTTATACTGTTTATCCTAACCTGAGTTACTGGTACTGGATAGAAGATATTTCATCAGATGGTAGTACTAATATTCACGGTCCGATCTCAGTTACGATACCGGAAGAGGGATATGATCCTGAAAGTCCTGAAATCTATAATGCTGCCAGGTTGTACAATATTCCCAATCCTTTCAATCCGGTTACGACCATCATGTTCGATATCGATGGTAATGTTTCTGGTGAAGTGTTTATTTATGATATCAAGGGTAACCTGATCAGAAAACTTCATGACGGTCCTGTACCTCAAAGCGGTATTACCTGGGATTCTAAAGATGAACTGGGTAACAAAGTACCATCGGGTATTTATCTCTACGTTCTGAAAACTGAACAGAAAACCTACGCTAAGAAGATGGTTTTGACTAAATAAGAAGAATTTGTTATAAAAAAACCCTCGAGAAATCGAGGGTTTTTTTATATATACAGAATTTCCGGATGATCATTTCGTTTAAGGAAAACAGCAATGCTTGAATTCCCCAGGTAGACAGTCTTAAATTCATTGGTCAGTGGTTGAAAAAAGACAGTGCGTTTAAGCTCAGATTTTTTAATATCAGTTTCCTGCATGGAAATACTTTCAGATAATAAGGTATAACCTGTTTCTTTTGCCAATTTATTCTCCTTCACATCAAGAAATGAGGGAAAATAATGACCGGTAGCTATCTTGCACCAATCCCATCTAAATATATCCATAACTAAATCAGTTTCAATTAACCGAAGTGATAATATAAATTTATAAAGCAGTTCAGCATTCTTGATCCAGTTGCCGATCTTTTCCCAGTAATTGTTTTCAGCAAAAAAGAATGCTAAAGATGTAAAGAACTTAAAAGAGCTTTCTAACAGATCTACGGTAAAATGAAGAGTTGTAATGAATTTACCTGAATTATAATATAGATTGAGAACAGATTCCAGATTTTTTAATCTATTGATCTCATTGAATTTCAACCATTTTGTCGATAATACTGTATAAGGAGCGTGAGCTAAGAACTTCAGATCATAATTATTTCTTTTCTCATGAAGTACAGTACCAGGGAGTACTTTTAAAAAGCCCAACTGAAAGTGATCGGAATGCAAGGAATAAACCTGATCAAAAGATTGCCGGATGTGATCGATATCATCATGAGGTAAACCGCAGATCAGATCGAGATGGATTCCGATATTTCCAATATTTTGTAATTCCTTAATTTTCTGTTTTGTGTTATCCCAATCCTGTTTCCGGTCTACAGAACTTAAAGTATTATAGAAAACCGTCTGAATGCCTATTTCAAACTGGAAAAGATCTGAAGGTACTTCTTTTAATAATTCGAAATCACTTTCATCAAGAAGATCGGGATGAATTTCAAAATGGAATCTGGTGGAAGGTTTCAATCCGATCAGGAATTTCCAGATTTCCTGGTAGTGATTTTTATCCAGATTGAATGTTCTATCTACAAATTTGATTATAATGGGCTTATAGTTCAATAAGAAAGTGAGTTCCTTTTTCACGGTTTCGATATCACGGGTTTCATATATATGATCCTTTCTAGAAGAAAGACAATAGGAACATCGATAAGGGCAGCCACGACTACTTTCATAATAGATATACTTGTTCTTGAGGATAGGAAAATCAGACTGAATATAAGGGAATTTCAGATCATTAAGAGGATAGTTTGGTTCTTTGATTAATTTTCTTTCGATCCTGAAATCATGTTCCGCTAAATATCTAAACCCCTTCTCCGCAAATCCTGAAACTATATAATCGATATCTTCAAATTTTTCTATCCAGTCCTTGTGATTGTAACCGATCTCGGGACCACCGGCAACTATAGTGCAATTCGGAAGTATCTTTTTCAATTCAGGGATGAGGAGTTTAAATAATTCTGAATTCCAGATATATAGAGATAAACAGATTATATTGGGAGAAGAATCAGATAATGTGCCCAGGATTTCGAGTACCGATTTGTTTATTGAAAGCTCGCAAATTTCAATATCATAGTCGAGATCACTGATCTGATTGCGTAGATAGCGTACCGCTAAATTTGAGTGTGTATATCTGGCATTCAGAGCCAGAAACAATATCTTTTTCATATTTTGGAGAATATCTTACGGGCTTTCTCCAGATCTTCGGGAAAATCGATCTCCAGACAATTAAAACCGGCTGTCGGTACTGCAAGGAGAATGTGCTTATCCGTCAGTTTATTTACTGCGTATTCGAAAAAGCTGTTTGAATAGCCTTGATCTACACCTGTCTGCAAAGACTTAATGACATAGATTATGACCTTTTTCTTAAATCTGGCAATCCCTATGAATTCTCCGGCACATCTGTTTACATCCAATTTTTTTCCAATTTCAAGGATATGCATATCATCGTTAATTATTACCTTTACTTCTTCTTCACTGCATTTCTTAGTTTCTACGAGCAGTTGGGAATATTGAGAATCATCTGTCAGTTTGATGAGCAATTTCTTATCATAAACGACGTCTGCATTGAAATAAATAAAATCATCATTCATCTCTTTTTTTGTTAGCCAGAGAGAATAGAGAGTATTGGTTTTATCGAAGATAGGATTGATAATGAACTTTGGATTGAGATCTCCTATCTTATTGAGAATATGTTCTTTTACTATTTCTTTTTTAAAGCCCAGTACAAACACAAAATCTCTAATACCGATTTCCAGGCAGGAATCGATCTGTCTATGTATAATTGAAGATTCACCGATCCGGATCATTGTTTTGGGTAGTCCGTTCGAGGCGTCCTGCAATCTTTTTCCCAGGCCGGCAGCAAGGATTATAGCTTTCATTGTTCTCCCTTTCATTTTTTTCATTAAAAAAATCAATCAACTTCTTTCAGTCAACAGAAATGTAAGTTATAATTGTATTTGACTAAAAAGAAATGTTCTAAATGTTTGCTTCGAATAAAAAAATTAATTATGTTTTAATAAATGAACTTTGGAGATAGAGATGGAAAAAAAACAAAACAATACCGGGATGCAAGAAAACCTGGAATCCAATTTGGAAGATAATATTTCCAGGATCAAGCATAAACTTATCGTTATCAGTGGAAAGGGTGGAGTAGGTAAGAGTACTGTATCTGTAAACCTTGCCTATGGGCTGGCTAGTTCCGGTTTTAAGGTGGGTATCCTGGATGTTGATATTCATGGACCTTCGATAGCAAAAATGCTGGGAATCGAGGGTAGAACCTTAACTGTACCGGAAGGTAAAAAAAGACCTGGTCCAGTAAAAGTTTCAGAAAATATGTTTGCACTGTCAATCGCTTTCCTGATAGCTAATCCTGACGAACCTATTGTCTGGCGTGGACCACTGAAAATGGGAGCTATTAAACAATTTTTACAGGATATCGAATGGCCTGAGCTTGATTTTCTTATAATTGATTCTCCTCCGGGAACGGGAGATGAACCCCTGAGTGTAATCCAATTGATCAAAGATCTGAGCGGGTCGATTATAGTTTCAACTCCTCAGGATGTCGCTTTATTAGATGCCAGAAAAACAATAAAGTTTTCCCAGAAATTACACGTACCTGTGTTGGGTATAATAGAAAATATGGGTAAATTCACCTGCCCTCACTGTGGAGAAGCGATTGATATTTTCAAAGGATTAGGTGTCGAAAAAGCAGCAAAGGATTTTAATATTGAGATCCTGGGTAAGATTCCCATCGATATGAAAATAAGTGAAATGGGCGATAAAGGCGGATCATTTATCGATGTATATCGGGAAACTGATTCTGCCAGGGAAATGAAGAAGATTGTAAATCGGATTATTGAAAAGTTATAATCACAAAAATCTTTTCAAAGAAAGCGGTATCTTTTGGTATCGCTTTTTTTTATCTATAATTTTCATAATATCAGTTTCTTGACAGTGAATATGAATAATTTTTAATTCGTTCAGTTTTTAAGAGGGTAGATCTATGATTATCTCATCCCGTTATCAGGTTCTGGAAGAACTGGGATCCGGTCTTTGGGGAACTGTTTACAAGGTTCAGGATATCAGGACCCAGGAAATATATGCTTTAAAGCTTTTTCATAAGCTTGCTGCAAGAGATCTTTATGAAAAATTCTCGGCTGAGAATATGCATCATATTACAAAAATTCATCACTTAAATCTCGTACATGTTCTGGATTTCGGTAATTTTGGACAGCATATATATTATCTCAGTGAATATTTCAAAGGAAAAACACTTAAGAATTTCATTTTCAAATCATCAAATCTCAAGTTACTATATGATATTGTAGTTCAGGTATGTTACGGTTTAAATGCTTTGCATAGTCAGGACATCATTCACCAGGATCTTAAACCGGCGAATGTTGTGTATCAACTTAAAGATAATCAACCAATTGTAAAAATAATGGATTACGGATTCACCAAGATCGATATTGAGCGAAGTCAACAAAAAGTGAGCAGCACATTGCCTTATATTGCGCCAGAGATCTATCTGGATCAGGAACCGGTATTTCAGAGTGATTTCTATTCTCTCGGCACAATATTGTATAAACTTACAACCGGAATCCTGCCTTATACAATCGAACAGATAACCGGTTTCATCGAGGGAAATACTTTCAATCTGATCCCGAAATTTCCACGTGAATTAAATCCGGAAATACCTGATGGACTTGAAAAATTAATACTCAAACTACTGGAAAGAAATCCCGAAGACCGATTTGACAGTATCGAACAGATAATTAAGTATATTAATCAAATACAGATAAAACAATATCCTTACTCCGAGAAGTGGTCGATCGTGAATAATATTAAGTTCAGTGATTATATTGTTCGCGAAGATTATTCTCATCAATTGCTGGAATATGTGCCTCTGGCTGCTCAGGGTAATGGAAAGTTAATTGTGATCACCGGCGGGACAGGGCTCGGTAAAACGAATCTGCTGGCTTTGTTCAGATATCATCTGCTGACAGATGAATATTATATATTCGATTATGAGTGTAATGCTAGTAATCATGATCCATTTTTCGCTCTAATCAAGGAATTCTACTATGCTGTTGAGAATAATGAAAAACTGGCTGAGGATCTTAGCGATATATCACTGAAACTGAAAGAGTATTTGTTCGAATCAGCGGAAACAGCTAATTTACGAACACAGAATAAAGAGGAATTATCCCTTGATTTTCAGTCGGCTTCACAGTTTATATTCCATCTTTCGGAGGAAAAACCTCTGATTTATATGATCAGAGCAGGTTCTTATCTGGAAAAAGATGCTTTAGATTTTGTTAATTACATTTCTCAGGATATTACTGAAAAACCTATCCTGATAATCATCAGCATAAACGATCCCCGGACGATAGAGGGTCTTATACATCCTGTTCGGATCAAGATAGAAACTTTGAACTTGGAACAAATTACTGAGTATGTAAAACGATTATTGATGTGTCAGCCACCACCGGAATTTTTGCAGCAATTATGGCAACGCACGAACGGGAATCCTTTATTTATTGAACAGGTTTTACTGGATCTGACTCAGAAAAGAAAAATATGGCGATCCGGACATTTTCAGTTTGATTTTAATTTCGATTCCTATGAACTACCTGATAAAATCAAGCATTCGATCTATTTGAGAATGGCGCATCTCATGGAAAGCAGTTATCGGCATCTCCAGAAACTGGCCTATTTAACCATACCGTTATCGAAAGAATTGATGAAATCAGTACTGAATCTTAATGAGAAAGATGTTTTCTTCCTTATTAAAGATGCTTCCAACAATGAGATCCTGCATAAAAGTGGAGAGTATTACTATTTCACCTTCAAAGAATCGATTAATAGATTTGTCTCGGAAGGAACCGGAGATGTTTCACAGAAAATCGCCAAAAAATTACTCGATTATTTTGATGGTAAGAGTATTACCAGAATTGATTTTCTTCAAGGGATTATCAAACACGCAGATTCAATTGAGGATTATAACAAAGTAAGAATATATCGAAAACAGTTGATAAATCTGTATTTTGAGAGAGGAAACAGAGAGATAGCATTTGATGAAACAGTTAAAGTTCTGGAACTTGATTTTAGCTGTAAAATTGATCTGGAAGAGCATGAACTGCGTAAAGACTTGCAACTGGTGATAGAGAAATCTGAGTGGGCTACTGCAAACAAAATACCAGATTCTTTGAAATTGTCTGTAAGAAAAATGCCGGATATAGCAGAAAAGCATATCCTGATGGCTGTCTTCTATTTGACACTGGAGAAAATACACATTGCTAAATGCAGATTGGAAAAAGCACTTTCTCTGACAATAACAGGTAAACAGAGAACATTTGTTTTATTACAATTGAGTGAAATCTACTTTGTTCAGAATGAATTTGAAAAGATGAGAGATTGTATTAGTGAACTGGAGAAGTACAATCTCCTTGATGATCATCAGATCCTTTTTATCAGTCTTAAAGCTAAACATATAGGTTTACACGGGCAATTACAGGAAGGTATTAACATAATCGAAGAGTTCATAACTACATTAAAAACAAAAAATGATGATATTTTCTTTGTAAACCTGGGTGGGTTATACAATACTCTGGCGTTTCTGTACCATAAACACAGGAATCTGGATGAAGCTGAAAAAAACTTTCAAACAGCACGCAAAGCCTGGGAAAGAGTGAATTATAAGAAAAAGCTATGTATTGTATACAATAATTTAGGCGATGTTTCACTTGTTCAGGGATATACATCCACAGCACTGGAATATTTTGAAAAAGCCTTGGAAATATGCAGGCAGATCGATTGCAAAAAAATAAAAGTATTAAGTCTGCTTAATCACGGAGAAGCTTATATTAAATTAGGGGAATTTCGAAAAGCAGAAAAATATCTGATAGAAGCACTGGAAGGGAGTGACAGAATCGAAAATCATCCTTTCCGTGATTCGATAATATATAATATTTCCATATCTAGAAGCAAGATCAAGGGATTTACCTATTACATTGATTTCATCAAAAAAGAAAAACCTGAAATTCTTAAGGGTGAGATAGCAGAGATAAATCCTCTGACAAAAACATACTTCTACTATTTGTACAATCTTGGGGATTATAAACAGATCGATCAGTTACTTGAGAAATATAAAGATCTGTTTTTCAAAAATAAGCAGGAGGAATTTTATTATCAGATTTTAGGATTTATTACCCTGAAGAAAAATGATATAAAAAATGCTTTTAAATGGATCGATATGGCTTTTAAATACTCCCAGGATATCAAAAGCATTTATGCCCAGGCGATAAACTATATCAGATTAGCTGAAGGTTATCTGGAAACGGGTGAGTATAACAAAGCTATAGAAATTTTATTGCAGTCGAGAATGATAAGTGAACAGAACAGATATAATTACTGGCTAAGAGTAATTGAATTGAGAATGGTTAAAGCTCAATTGCAGGATGAAACAACCAGTGTGAGGATTCTCATCCGTAATCTGATGGATATTCTGAAAGATGTAAGAAAGGAAGAGTTATTCTATCTGGAGATCGAGTGTTATGAGATTCTTATCCAGATATACAATTTTGTCGGAAATTCTCAACAAGCTGCAGCTTTTTTCAAAAAATATAAGAACATTATCAAAAATGTTTCGGAAAACATTCCTCGCAAGGATAGAAACCAATATTATCGGCAGACCAGTTATCATATTGAGAACTTCAATCAATTATCGACTTTGACCATAAATGTTAATAAACGGCGATACTATGAGAATTGGGAAGAGGAACTGTACGATATTCTTAAGTTGAAAGAGAATGAAAGAATTAAGTTTTTCATAGATAAGATCATCAGAAATCTTCTATCACCTAATTATTATGCAATAATCCTGGCAGAAGAGATCCAGGCAGAAAGTGATCCCTTTTTAATCTATAATATAGAACCAGCTAAATTATATACACAGAGATTCAAGGAATATATATTAAAAAGCCTGAATACAAATCAGATAATTAATAGAAAGATCAGAACTTTTCATACTCTGTTTATACCACTACGCATAAAAGCAGCTCGAATAGGTTGTCTGGTAATTGCTGATAAGGGTGAATTGAATTTCCAGGATGAAGAACTCGAGATTATCTCTAATTTACGATTACATCTCAGCTCGATACTGATCAGAATAAAAGAATTCGCAGAATTAAACAATGATATGGAATTAATGACGAAGCTGATCGAAATCAATCAACACTTCTTTACAATTAAAAATATTGAAAGACTGGAACAAGACATGGTAACTTTTGTCCTTGATTTTATCGGGGGAAGCAGGGGTTTCCTAATCAAAAAGGATCGATATCAAAACTATATATACAAAGTTGCTCTTGATGAATCAAAACAGCTTTTAAAAAATTATGCTTTCATCAGTAAAACAGTATTAAGCCAGGTTCAAAATGACAAGAAACCTGTTTTTATAATGGATCTCAAGGAAAATCAGAATCTGGAAAGTTTCCTGAGTATAAATAGAGATAACCAGTCTATTTATTGTGCTCCGATATTTTTAAATGACGAGATATATGGTTTTATATATATTGATAACTACAATGCTAAAGATAATAAAATGCGGGTGAATCAGGAATTTATGAGATTGCTTTTGATCCAGTTACAAATTGCACTTTATAATGCGCATCAATATCAGATTCTAATGCTGAAAAATCAAGAGATAAAATCTCTCGAAAAACTTAAAAATGATTTCATAAATATTGTTTCTCATGAACTGAAAACACCTTTAGTAACGTTACAGGGGTATGTAAACAGGCTTTTTAAATTTAAAATTCCTGAAAAGGATATGAAAACAGTTGAACAGATCGAAAAAAGTGTAAATAGATTTTATCTGGTTACGAATGATATTATTAACCACAATAAATATATTCTTGCTAAAAGTATAAAAGGTAATGATCTTGATATCAAGGATATTCTGCAGGTCATCTATAATGAGGCAAAATCCATATCGAAAGACAGGCATATGCAGTTTAAATTGGAAATCGAAGATAAACTACCCCAGATAAAAGCAGCCTGGGAAGCAATACATTTATCATTGACTAACATAGTCCTGAACGCTATCCGGTTCACAAGGGATTTTGGTACAATTGTCATTGGTGCCAGAAGATCAGCTTTCCAGCAGGAGGAGATTGAAAAACAGGAGAGCCTCATTATCTATGTTCAGGATAACGGCATTGGTATCCCCGGAAAAGATCTTGATAAAGTATTTAAGAAATTCTTTGAATTGAATAAATTATATGCTCATAGTTCTGGCTCAATTGAATTTAAATCAAGTGGTTTGGGGCTGGGATTATCAACTGCTAAATTGATTGTGGAATTACACGGAGGGAAAATCTGGATTAATAGTAAGGAAAATGAAGGTACAACAGTGTTCATCGCACTTCCGTTCCCGCATGAATCTGAGATTACGGATTGATAAATGAATAAATTTCTCGATAAGTTTTTTGCTAAGCAGCCCAAACATAATCATTTGCAAATAACAAATATTCTGGAAGCAGGCGGCACTTTAATCATGATTTTCCCTGATAATAATCTCATCTGTTTTCAAATATTGGAAATTGTGGTTGGTTGGCAGAACTTGTTTTCCAGATTTGTTTTTGTGCTGTCATCAAATCAGCTAAAGTTTTTTTCGAAGCAGAGTACCCTGAAAAAGATTGAATATCTTGTATTGGAAAAAAAATTACAGCATTTTCATCAATCAATTATCGTGAATTTTAATAGAGCTCAATTTTTAACTGATTATTTCAGGAAATGCAGATCATTGATCATCGATATAAATAATCAGGGTAATATCCAGTTTGATCCACAAGAAAATGATGAATTCGAGTTTTTCACCAGATTCCTGGATTTCTCTCATCTGCCGGGGAGTAAACAAAAACTGACATTTTCATTTTCAAGAGCGGAATCACAAAAAGCGAGGCACAATTTTTTTCAGAACAGATTTTTGAACTTTACTATAGATATTAGAGAACAGTCGGTTTTCAGACATTTAGAAAGCATGATAACAATATTAAAACAGAACTTTCCGATTAATATTTATCTTACAGGAAAAACAATCAAAAAGAATCCGTTTCTGAATGTTCGAAACCTTGAAACCAATGATCTCCTGCAGCTATATTATCTTGCTCAGCAAAGTAAAATTTTCTTTAGTGACAAGTTTGATCTGGTTAAATTATTCCGTAAGCTCGATCTGGTGCCGGTATATTTGAATGAAACTGTTCAAAACAGAGAGATAAGTATTTTAAATCCGGCAAATTCAAATAAGATCAAAGCAATGGTGGCAGGGATTTTAAAGTAGGAAATGAAAAGTTTTGGAGTGATCATGAAGAGATTAATTCTTATTACATTGATAGTTCTTATCGGTGTTTTAACGGCTAGTGAAACAGAGGATTTTAAATTTTGTCTGGGATTATATTCTGATAACCATTTCCAACTGGCTGAATTGGAATTAGAAAATTTTATCATGCGATATCATGAAAGTATTTATGTACCTGATGCCAGATATCTCCTTGCTAACATATTCCTGCTGGATGAAGAATATGATAAATCAAAGCAAATATTTCAAGATCTATTGATCAAAAATCAGCAGAGTAGTGTCAGAGCAGAAATTTTACTGGGATTGGGACAAGCATGTTATTATCTGGGAGATCTTTCCAGAGCCGAGAATCAATTCAATAAATTCATTGGGGAATATTCTCGACATGATGATCTATGGAAAGCATATTATTATTTGGGTAGAATAGCTTTTAGAAACGGGAATTTCGGTGATTCTGAAAAAAACTATACCCAAGCTCAGAAAAGAGTTTCGGAACCGATCATTACAGTTGGACAATTGGAATTGGCTATTTCAATTAACAACAGGAAACAGATCGAGAATTCCTTCTCCAAATTATTAGATTACAACATGATGAATGATATTGTAGCTCAGGCAGTAGTAATGTATCAGAATTTCCTGCTTTCTGAAGAAACCTACCAGCAGGTCTTTGACCTCGATCTTGATTATATCCCTAATGATTCAAGATATTATCATGATTATGTACTGAACTATGCTATCGCATATTATGGTTCTCAGAAATATGAGCAGGCATTATCCATATTAAAAGATGTAGATAACGAAAGAGCACAATATTATAAGGCTCTTTGTTATCTGGAAACGGATAAACAGGGAAAAGCTGAAAAAATTCTGCAGGAATTATTCAAAGAATCAACAAATGATGAAATCAGCATAAACAGCTATTTTTATTTAGCGAGATTGGAAAAAGACACGGTTAAAGCATTATTGAAGTTTCAGGGCTTTATCAATGATAATCCCAATCATGATTTTCTGGGAGCAGCTTACTACCAGAAAGCTCTGCTTGAGTTTAAACTGGGTGAATTTAATGAAGCGGCAAATAGTTTCAATTATGCTTTGGATAACAACCTGGATCGTGATTCTCAGGAAAAAGCAAGATATATGATTGCGGAAACACATTTCATGGAGGATCAACTTGAAACAGCGAAAACAAATTACCAGAATTACCTGAACCTCTATAAAAAAGGGAAATTCAACGATGAAGTGATTTTTAAACTCGGTCTTATCCAATACAGGGAATTAAATTTTGAGAAAGCAAATGAATATTTTCAGGAACTTCTTGATTCTTATCCAAGATCAGATAAAGTAGGAATGAGCAATTATTATCTGGGCGAGATGAATCTGGAGATCGAAAACTATAATAAGGCTAAAGAGAATTATGTTCTGGCTTTGACAAGTGACACTGACAGGGCATTCATCTGGATGAGGATAGGACAGATTTATTATATTACGGAGAAATACGATAAAGCCCTGAATGCTGTGAATAAAATCCCGGATGAGGAAACCTATCTCTACAGAAAACACCTTCTCAAAGGTGATGTACTCTTTGCCTTGAATAAATATAATGATGCCTTAATATCGTATTCTACAGCAGTTAACAGTAGTTTTACTGCAGAAGAGAAAAATAAAGCCCTGAGCAATAAAGCCTGGACCTTCTATCAGTTGAAAAGATTCAGTGAAGCAACTGAACTCTACGAAAGCCTGGCAGAAGAAAATATTAAAACCGATTATTACCTGATGCAAGCAGCAAATTCAGCCTTCAGCAGTGAAAAGTACAACCATGCTATCGAACTATACAATCGTTACCTTGATAATTTCAGTCAGGGAAGTCATAGAATTAAGGCTCAGATCGGAATAGCTGATTCATATTATAATTTGAATTTTTTTCTCAATGCTGCTAAACAATATATGCGATTATTTACACTTGAAATCCCTGAAAACATTCTCCACAATACCCTTAGTAGCTTTGAATGGGCTTGTGAACAAACTACGGAAATAGATTTTCTGGAGAAGATCGATTCGATTGTACCCGAGATAAAGCTGGATAAGCACAAAGAAATAATTTTGAGTAAGAAAGCTGATCATGAATTGAGAAAAGGACTTTGGGAAAATGCTATCGAAACGATTGAAATCCTGATCAGCAGCAGTGAAGATATTGAGAGAATCAGAGATTACAGGATGGATAAAACGAGAGCCTTAATCAAATTGTCCCGTTATACCGAAGCCGAAGTTCTCCTCGAAAATCTTAATGCAGAAAAGAAAGAAGCTGAAGTTTTTTTGATCTGGTCTGATCTGTACAGAGATCAAAATGATTCTTTGGAAGTTATCAATAAATTAAGACAGGCGGCTCTTTTAACAAGAAAAAGAGATATCTGGCTGGAGTTGCTGGAACTGGAATCACAAACCGGATATCAATATTTTCAGGATGACATGTATAAATTCCGGGAATTTGCAGAAGGTCAAGATCAGGATAAAGCCTACATTTACCAGATAAAGTGGAAATTAACCCTCAATGATACTACAAGCGTAGGAAAACTTATTAAAAATCTGCAGGGCAGTAAATATAAAACCATTAAGGCAGAACTACAGCTTCTAAAAGGATTGATAAAATACAGACAGGAAAAATACAATGAAGCGATCCCGGAATTATTACGGGTAAGATATCTGTTCCCGGAAATCATCGATATTAGAACAGAATCGGAGTACCTGGCTTGTCTTGCCTACTATAAATCAGGTAATACTGAAGAAGCAATGAAACTGTATCAGGATATAAAGAACGATCTGAATGAAAACCAGAAAACAGAAATTGAAAGTATGATTTTGGAGTAAGAATGATAAAATCAATTCTGATCATACTGTTATTACTAACCTTCGGTCTAAATGCTGAAGAAGCTGAAAGTGATTCTCTAGATCTTGGGAAGATCATCATCGAAGGTGAAATTAAACTTGAGAGGGACAGTCTTTTTTCCATTCCTGAATTGGAGAGATTTAATAGATTAAATGATCTGGAAAAATTTGATTATGAACCACGTTTCCAACAGCTTTATGAAGAACCCCGACAGCAGGTTGATAGAAAGTATAAACTGTTAATTTCTCTTCTCGGAGGACAGCCTGATCTTCTACATGCTCGTGTACGGTATTACGACCGTAAATTGAATATTTTTAATTTATCTATTGGATTATTTGAAGAGACGAAAATGTCAGAATGCGAATATTTATGGAATATAAATAAATACAATTTTTCCTGGCTACCGTCCTTTAGATTTGGGGATTTCGGATTAAGTTATAATATACATGATTACAATAACTTGTATTTCTTTGGTTTTGGAGTACGACAAGATTATGATTATTTAAACTTAAACTATGATTGTATCTTCAATGATCTGCTCGGAGCAAATGTAAAATCAAGCGTGAGTGTTAAAACTGGATTTGGTATATTTAACCAATATGTTGATTATTTAGCCGCAATGTTTGTTGAAGATATTGATATAGAAAAAAAGGACTTTGATCTTGATATTAATTTTAATATTAGATTCCGTAATATAAATTTGGATCTTCGTTCACTGCATTTCAAGGAACAGATTGCAGGTGAGTTTTTTCTTAACTGGGAAAAGATTGTTTTTTTCGATAAGATCGGGTTCTGGACAGCAGTGACGGAAGATCATATCCTGATCTCTCCGGATCTTATGATTAATATTCTGTTAATTAAGGATCTGTTTTTTAAACTGAGTCATTCACCTGA